>DAOVMB010000118.1 GCA_030630905.1 Sedimentisphaerales bacterium | reverse complement strand
TGTGGTGCTCGTAGATCCGGCTTCTCAAGACCCGCCATGCCTTGGAGCGGTTCTTGTGCTGGCTTTTTTCGTCCTGCATGCTGACGGTTATTCCCGTCGGAACGTGCTCGAGCTTAATGGCGCTGTTGAGTTTGTTGACGCTTTGTCCGCCGGGACCGCCCGATCTGCTGACATGCTCGACAACGTCTTCGGGGGCTATCTCGATATCGAGTTCCTCGGGCTCGGGCAGCACCGCTACGGTCGCCGCTGACGTGTGGACTCTGCCCTGGGATTCGGTCTGGGGGACTCGCTGGACGCGATGGCCGCCCCCTTCGTAGCCTAATTCGGACCAGACGCCCGGGCCTTTGATTCCAAAGATGACTTCGCGAAAACCGTTCTTTTCCGTCGCGCTAAAATCGAGCTGCTCGACCTTCCATCTGCGAGATTCGGCGTACTTCATATACATCCCGTACAAATCGCGAGCGAACAGAGCCGCCTCCTCGCCCCCGGTGCCGGCACGTATTTCCATGATGACCGAATCGATATCCATATCGTCAGCCATTACGATGCTGCTTGTGATTTCCTCGAGCAGGGTGTTCTTTTGTCCCTGGAGCTGTTGCATCTCTTCTTTTGCCAACGTTTTGAAATCTTCGTCGGCGGAGCTGTCGGACAATATTTGCTCGGCCTCTTCAATACCGGCCCCCGCTTTTTTGTACTGACGGTATTTTGTAACTATTGTTTTAAGCTTGCCCTGCTCTTTGGATAGAGCGATAAGTCTGGCCGGATTGGAGGCGACTTCCGGCTCGGAAATCTGCTTTTCGATCTCGCCATAGCGCGCCTCGATCTGGTCGAGTTTTGCCAGCAAACTATCTTTTTGCTCAGTCATAAACACCGTCCGCTATAGATTCGAGATAGCAATCCAAAGCCATTGCGCCGCCATTGAACAATCCGTTTGCATTTGACCAAAAGAACAAAATGCCCCCATCCCGGTTTTCTCAGGATGGGAGCATAAATTTTAACCTGACGAATAAGCTATTGCTGCTGGTCTTTTTTGTTCTCGTTTGTTTTTTTGCCGGCTGGGGCTGCTTTGATGTAACTCGTGCCGTATTTCTTCTGGAATCGCTCTATCCGGCCGGCAGTATCGACAAATTTTTGCTTACCCGTATAGAACGGATGGCACATCGAGCATATCTCTGCATGGATCTCATTTGTTGTGCTGCGGATCTCGAACGTATTGCCGCAACCGCAACGAACCACTACCTTTTCATATTTTGGATGTATTTTTTCTTTCATAACTATGTTGCTCCGAAATATCTAAACCAAGTATAATAACAATATCGGCGAAATATTTCAATAGAATTTTTTTGCAATTATAAGCTATTACGGTTATATTTTTCCCGGTTGATTAGCAATAACATCTGGATTAAGTAAAATGGGAACAAAACTCGTAGTTATCGGCGCCGCCGGTCGAATGGGCAGGCGTATTCTTTCGTTAGCGGCCGAATCCGGCCAATTCGACATTATTGCAGCAATCGATAGGCAAGGCCATCCCGATATCGGCAAAGTTTTCAGCCTCGAATCGGCGTCCGGGCCGACCGAAGTCGTACTGACCGATACCTATCCGACCGCTGCCGCTGATGTCGCAATCGACTTTTCACAGCCTGAAGCGGTGGACGAAACCATTGATTACTGCCTTAAAAACAACGTTGCCTTGGTATCAGGCACGACCGGTCTGAGCGAGCTGCAGCGAGATAAAATTAAGGCAGCCTCCGGCAAAATCCCCGTTATATACGGGACCAACATGAGCGTGGGGATGAACGTTTTGTTCTCCCTGGTCGGAAAAGCCGCTTCGATGCTCGGCGACGAATACGACGTAGAAATCGTCGAGCAGCACCACCGTTTTAAGAAAGACGCCCCCAGCGGCAGCGCTCTGACGCTGGCCGAGAACATTTGCCGGGCGACAGGGCGGGATTTGCCCGAAACCGTCACTCACGGCAGACGCGGCAAAGACGCCCTTAGGCAAAAGGGCACTATAGGCATGCACGCGGTCCGCGCAGGCGATATCACCGGCGTTCATTCGGTAATTTTCGGCACGCTTGGCGAGACAATCACTCTAAATCATACGGCCAATAGTCGGGACACATTTGTCCGTGGAGCATTACGAGCGGCAAAATGGCTCGTCGGAAAAAAACCGGCCTTATATTTAATGGCGGACGTTCTGGGCATAAAAACCTAAAAAACCGCACCGCACAAAACCAAATCGTTGCTTTTATTTAAGTCGAAGGAAGCCTTTTTTTGCCTTTTTGGGTTTTTTGGGCTTTTTGGGCTTTTTCTCTTTCGGCTTCTTTGGCTCTTTTGGCTTTTTGACCTTTTTTTCTTTTTTTGCTTTGGGCTTCTTTTCCTTTTTGGTTTTAGCAGCCGTATCGCGCTCGCCGGTAAACATGAAAGCCGCTACGACGACCAGGCCCGCCACCACGGCAGCCCCACCCATGATATACCATATAAAGGCCTGTATAGATCCAAGAATCGAAGGCATCACACCTCTTTGACCAGCCACGGCCACGACGGTAGTATAAATAACAATCGCCAGCGGGAGAAACAGCAGCATTCCAAGAGTGTTACTCTGTGCATCCGGCGCCACTTCCATCATCGGCCGAGCTATTGCCGCCATCTCAGGGGCCGCCAGGGGAGCAGAAAGCTCGTCCTCGGAGATCATTTGATCCGCCTCGGCGGCTACCGCCATTGCCGAGTCGCCCTCAGCTTCACCCAGTTCCTTACCTTCGTCATCAGCGGTGTAAATCTCATCGAGAATACCCCCTAACGAAGTGTCATCGGCCTGCAGCGAAAGGTCCAGCAATCCGGAGCCGCTGCCGAAGGAATCAAGGTTCACGTCCCCTTCAATCTCTTCCAGCGGCACTTCAGGTGTCGTTCCCCCGGTACCCATCGGAATCGCAGTTTCGGCCATGGTATCATCTGTTATTGCATAATCCTGGTCTGTCTCGCCGAGAACGCTGGTTCCCATGCCGGTCAGTGCCGTGTCCGCATCGGTCAGGTCGTTCGGCATAAGCGGAGCACCTGTCTCGGGCGCCAACAGAATTTCACTACTGTCTGGCGAAGGCTCCGAAGGCTTCGGCGCCTCGGGTTCCGGCGCTTCAGCTTCCGGTGCTTCCGGCATCGGTTCCTCAGCTTCCGGAACTTCGGCCGTCGGTTTTTCCACTTCGGCTATTTCCGCTTCCAGATCTTCGAGGGACGGAACATCCTCTTCTGGGAGAGCTTCCAGTTCGGAAATTTCTTCTTCAGGAACTTCCGGTTCTGAAACTTCCGCTTCCGGCTCCGGTATCTCTGCCTCCGGGGCTTCGGGTTCGGGGGCCTCAAGTTCCACAGCTTCCGGTTCTTCGGCCTCCGGTACAGTGAGATCGAGTTCTACAGCTTCCTCTTCTTCGGCCTCCGGTTCCGGAACTTCGGGTTCGGCAACTTCGAGTGCCGGGGCCTCGGATTCCGCTGCTTCGGCTTCCGACATTAACGCCTCGACCTCCTCGATTTTGAACAGCAAATTCGGGCCATCGCGAAACTCACGCAACTTGCCTTCCTGGACGAATTCTTTGAGCTGCTCCTCGGTCAAATTGAGTTTTTCGGCGGCTTCCTGTAAGGAATAGAACATTCCTGCCATAATCACTTACCTCCAACAAGCCGACAATGCGGCTGTATGACGTTTTTCCAAGCGTGTCGCGGGCATCTTGCCCGCAATCCGAAGGCATCCAGATGTCGAGGGCGCCCCACCCTCGAATCGCGGGCTGGAAGCCCGCGACACAATAGATGCCTTCGACACGAACCTCTACTTATATCTATTGTATCCGAACCGCCAGAAAGATGCAACCTTTTTTTACCGAAAATTGACCTAATTCCCTTAATGTGCAAGTCCTCCGAAGCAAGAAAGGACAAGGAACGATTGAAGAGGATTGGACAGTCCATCATCCATCCTCACTTGTCGTCCATCGTCGTCCGGCCTCTGTTTTCCTTTTTGGGATAGGTAAAATTGGCTTTGATCAGTCTGGCAACTCCGAAAAAGGCAATGCTGGCCTGACGGATTGGCTTTGTTTTTTCGAGCCCGAAAACACGATTTTTTATCATATTCCTTTCTGTAATAGATACTTACATTCGTTTTAGCTTCTTTGAAATTGGCTTTGTTTTTTCAAATAGGGTTATAATATTACGTCGTACAGGGATTCCATATTTGTCATTCCCGCGAAGGCGGGAATCCAAACCGCGTCCAATCGGACATCTTTAATTGGGTTTGTTTGGCTTTGTTTTCACCAAGTGTCAAATCCAAATAATTTCTTATATCTCCTTGTTATAATTGACTTTGCGTTTATTTCGACTCCTACCAAATTGGCTTTGTTTTTTCAAATAGACTATTCGCCACGGAGACACTAAGCCACGAAGATGCATAAGAAATAAGGAAAAAGTCAAAAGGTAAAAGGCAAAATTCTCCATTAACACATCTCCATTCGACATACCACATACCACATACTACATACTACATACGATATACAATATTCTTATGTTTGATAAATATTATATAAAATGGCAAGTTGCCTGTCAAATAAATATTTAATTTAATTCGAAATTGCCAAACAAATCAGCTTCAGGCAATGAGCGGCAATATTCTTGTCATTGCGTGCACAATTGAGAAATCTATTCGAAACTCTTTGTCTCATGATTCATTGACATTAAAGAGTCTGTCTGATATGGTTATTCAAGGTTTGTGCCTCTTCGTAGATTTCTAAATGATAGAGGAAAAAAGCAAGATGGCTGTAGTGCCGACGAGGATTTGTGAACTGGTCGAAACGCTTGACCGGCAAATCGACGCCACCGACAAACAAATCGACAAGCTCGTTTACGATCTCTACGGCCTGACCGAAGAAGAAATAGCTATTGTCGAAGATGCAGGAAAATGAAACTATGGGTGAAATCCGATATATTCGACTATAAGGGGATGCATTTATATGATCCAAACTCGTTTTTTGCAGAAACCCCGCTATCGGCTCTATATAGATGAGTCGGGTGACCATACATATAACCTTCTCGAGGAAGCTTCGCATCGATACCTTGCGCTCTTGGGTGTATGGTTTCGGCAGGCTGATGATTACGTTGCTTTTGCAGATGACCTTGAACACTTCAAACGAGGCATCTTTGGTCCGCGACCCGACAGACCTGTTGTTCTGCATCGTTCCGATATCATAAATCGCAAAGGTTGCTTCGGTGTGCTTTGTAATTCAGAAATCAGGGAGCGATTCAACGCTGCTCTTCTTGAGGTTATTATTAGAGCGCGGTTCAAAATGGTATGTGTGATAATCGACAAGCAGGCGCATCTCGTCAGATACGATAGTCCTTTTCATCCTTATCATTACTGCTTGGCAGCAATGCTCGATAGGTACAGCGGCTGGTTGAATTACAAGAACGCCGTCGGAGATGTCATGGCAGAATCCCGTGCTCGCGAAGAAGACCTCCAGCTCAAACAAGCATTGTTGCTTGAGAAGGGGAAAATCGTAGAACTTCGCAAGACCTTTGGAAAACAGGTTTATGAAGCCGTGATAAGGAAGTTCAATGTGAATACCCGGACCGGCCAGGTTGAAGGTTATGGCGTGGTATGGCTTTAAAATGAAACGACCCCTTACGGGGTCAATCTCACGCCAGCCCTTACGGGCTGTCCACCTGCGAACAATCGCATTAATTATAATATCGCAATTCACATGAAGAAAATCAAGAAAAAAATGAAAATTTCTATAGTGAAATCTTGGGGTCCGCATATTCTTCTGTCGAATTTGCATTTATGCCAGGTTGGCCGGTTAGGTTAGTGGTGTGATATATCGTACGCTTCTCACAAGATCACAAAGCATATGTTAAAAGACAGAAGGTAAAAGGGCAAAAGAAAGAAGCAGCAAAATACGTGATACGCTTCACGTTTTACGAGATACGTCTCAAATTCTGTTTTTCAACTCAAAAACGATAATTCGCACTAAATCGGTCTAATTATTTCGCAAAAGGCTTGTTTTTTTTTGCATTTTGGCTGAATTTTGGTGTTTGTGTACTGTTTAGGCCGTGATTTAGTAAGCGGGGAGAGGGTATTGACCGACCTACCTTAAATATGTTAAAATAAGTAAAGTAGTAGTATTAAGTTTTGCTTATTAAAGACCCGCTGAAGTCTGAAGACAGAAGTCTGAAAGCAGAAGACAGACATCTGACATCTGACCTCTGGTTCCTGGCCGAAAATGGGGATTTTCGGAGTTAAAACCGCTGTTGATAATCTAAAAACATTGACTAACGAGGAGAAATGAAATGCTCAGAGCCGTCGAAATCTTTTCGCTCTGTTTGGTATTGGTCGGGTTTTTAGCTGGCCCGGCGTCCGCTCAGCCCGATCCGGGCGACGATCCCAACGAGTACGAAAATCAGGAAACCTTTACCACGCCTGTAATCAGCGAATTCATGGCGAGCAACGGCAGCAAACAGCCGCTGGTCGAAGGTGAGCTGCTGGACGAAGACGGCGAATCTTCCGATTGGATCGAGATTTATAATCCGACGGACCAGGCCGTCCACTTAGGCGGCTGGTACCTGACAAACGACGCCGATAACCTCGAACAGTGGAAGTTTCCGGACGGCGTCGCGCTAAATCCGGGGCAGTTCCTGGTCGTCTTCGCTTCGGGCAAAAACCGGGCGGCAGCCGGCGCCGAACTGCATACCAGCTTTAGGCTCGACATCGACGGCGAGTACCTGGCGCTCGTCCAAAGCGACGGCGAGACAATCGCCCACGAATACGGCCCCAAATACCCGCAGCAGTTGACCGACGTTTCGTACGGCCTGGGGCAATACGCCACAGCGCTAATACCTGCGGGGGCGAGGGCTTCTTATCGCGTCCCCACCGCCGGCGACGAAGGTAAGGACTGGACCGCGCTCGACTTCGACGACTCGGCATGGAACACCGGGCCGACGGGCATCGGCTTTGGCAGTACCGCTCCCGGATTCGAAGTTATCTTCTACAAGGCGAACACCGCCGTCGGCGACCTGGGCACCGCAGAGCTGGTAATCAGCAATCCATCGTACCAGAGCACGGTGGCTGCCGAGACGGCGCCGGTAATCAACTATCTGAACACCAGCGGCAACGGCCAC
>DAOVMB010000259.1 GCA_030630905.1 Sedimentisphaerales bacterium | reverse complement strand
ATTACACAGCAGCCCAATCCATTTCAGAAGCCAAAGAGATATTGAAGTCAGAGCAATTTGATATTATCGTCTCTGATTACTCTCTTGGAGACGGAACGGCACTCGATATCCTGAATTCAGTAAAGAATACCCCCATTATACTGACTACAGGAGTTGCTGATGAACAGGTGGCTATTGAAGCCTGGAGGGCCGGCGCTTATGACTATCTGCCAAAAGACCTCGACCGAAACTATCTTAAAGCTGTTCCAAAAGCAATCGAAAATGCCATTAAGCGCAAGAAAGCGGAGGACGCACTTGACAGAAAGCAAAAAGACCTGGAAGCAATATTTGATGCGGCACCTGTTGGTATGCTATTAGCCGATGAGAATATGGTAGTCACGCACGCTAACGATGCCATCAAGCAATTGTGCCACAGAGAGTATCCACAGATTATCGATCGACAAATCGGAGATGCACTGGGTTGCGTCAACAGCACGTATAATGAGAAAGGGTGCGGATACAGACCTGCCTGCGCAGGATGTTTGCTCAAAAACGCAATAAAGAGTGTGTTGGATTTGGACCAGTCTGTTCACGGGATTGAAATACATCCTACGCTTGAAATTGACAACAAAGAAATTGAGTTCTGGCTCTGCATCAGTGTCGAACCGGTAGTTATTGATGGCCGCAGGCACATAATCGCTGCGATTGATGACATCACCGACCATAAGAAGGCAGAAGACGAACGCCGGTTAGCAGAAGAAAAGTACCGAACGATCTTCGAAAATTCAGCCGTCGCTATCACATTAGTGGATAAACAGGAGCGGCTGATTTCATGGAACAAGTTTACCGAGGGATTATTGGGGATGGGTAAGGACGACCTATATCTCAAACCCATCAGCTCCTTTTACCCCGCCCGGGAATGGGAAAGAATAAGAGCACATAACGTCAGGCAAAAAGGAATGCAGCACCATCTGGAAACTGTTATGATTAATAAGGACGGCACGCTAATCGACGTTGATATTTCACTAAGCATCTTGAAAAATACCGATGGTGAAACGACCGGCTCGATCGGCGTAATTAGAGATATTACCGAGCGAAAAAAAGCGGAAGAGAAACAGAAAGAAACAATGGAACTGAAATCACAGTTCATCTCCACGGTTTCCCATGAACTGCGAACACCTCTGGCCGCGATAAAAGAAGGACTCGGCATCGTCCTGGATGGAGTCGCCGGTCGAATCAATAAAAAACAAAAGAAATTTCTGGGAATCACAAAGAGAAACGCCGACAGACTCAGCGATCTGATTAACGATGTTCTGGATTTCCAGAGGCTTGGAGCAGGGAAGATAACACTGGATATACAGAGTCACGATATAAAGGAAGTTCTCTCGGAAGTTCAGGAGACGATGACACTCTTTGCAAAGAAACACGACGTCGAGCTGTCGTTTGCCTCTGCTGATGACCTGTCTAAAGCAGAATTCGACCGGGCTAAAATGATTCAGGTCTTGACAAATCTCGTGAGTAACGCCGTCAAATTCACGCCTGAAGGAGGCCGGGTATCTGTCGATGTTCGACGCCGGGATTCCGATTGGGTAATCAGTGTCAGCGATACGGGGATGGGAATACCCAAAGAAGCACTTCCAAAAATATTCGATCGCTTTTATCGCGTCAACAGGCGTGGCAAACAGATTAAAGGAACGGGATTGGGGCTTGCCATCGTCCACAAAATCGTGATGATGCACGGCGGCAGAATCGAGGTTGAAAGCGAAGTGGATCAGGGCACAACCTTTACCGTCTTCCTGCCGGTAGAAGCGAAATCTTCGCCGGAACCCTCGCCTGAAACAGCAGATGAGCTAATGGAAGAAACCGTTGCCACAGCTCGTTAGAAAACTGCACCGCAAAATTTTTATAAATTTGGTTCAACTTCAACAAGCATTCTCCTTAGCAACATCACCGACCGGCATCGATTAAACCAATCCGCCTGTAGTAAACATAAATAAACATTGACTTAACCATTCTCTGTATGTTAAGATAAGTGAATATCAAAGGTTACGATGGTTAAGTCACGGTCAGTAGCCCAAACCATTAATGAGGAAGGGAATAAAAAATGATCAGATGAATCAAACTTTCATCGCTCAATCTGACCTTAACAGCATTTTTGGTTGGTTTTTTATATGCAAAGTATCCGAAAAGCGACGTTCGTGCTGAGTACGGCGTTCCGCGTACTGCGGCACTCAGAACGCAGAACGCAGAACGAGAGGAAGGGATACCGCTGGCAATCAACGAGTTCATGGCTTCCAACAGCGGTTCTATTCAAGATCCACAGGGACAATACGATGACTGGATCGAAATCCACAATTACGGTCCCGATGAGATTAATATCGGCGGCATGTACCTGACGGACGATCTGTCCATTCCCAACAAGTGGCGGGTACCAGCTCATAATACTGCTGCGACAACCATACCGGCAGGTGGTTATCTGTTGATATGGGCCGATAACGACACGACCGACTCCGGCCTGCACGCAAATTTCAAACTCGATGCCAACGGCGAAGAAATCGGCCTTTTCGATAGTGACGGCGCCACTATGATCGACAGCATCATCTTTGCCGACCAGACGGCGGACTTTTCCTTCGGCCGCTACCCCGATGCCGGCGACAACTGGCAGGTTTTCGTATCTCCCAGTCCGGCAGCACAAAATAATAATGAATATTTGGGCGAGGTCGCAGATACGGAATTCAGCCACAATCGTGGATTTTACGAAACGCCATTCTATGTCATAATCGCCACAGAAACGGAAAATGCAACCATCTATTACACACTCGACGGCACAGAACCGTTTGACATTACCGGCCGGTTCGCAACAGGTATGGTCTATACCAGCCCAATCCCCATCACTACAACCACGACTCTGCGGGCGATGGCTTTTAAAGCGGGCTGGAAATCCACCAATATCGACGCCCATACCTACATCTTTCTCGACGACGTTATCAAACAGGATGGCGCCGGCTTTCCTAACACATGGGGACACGCCGGGGCCGATTACGAGATGGATCCTGAGGTTGTCAATGATTCGGCTTATCGCAACAGAATCAAGGATGACCTCAAGGCGGTTCCGATGATCTCGCTGGTGATGCCCGTTGACGATTGGTTTAATCGCAGCTCGGATCCGGCCGTCGGCGGGATATATGCAAATCCAGCCTGGGAGGACCAGTATAGGGAACAGGCCGAACGATCCGTCTCGGTAGAGTTCTTTGATCCGGCTACATCGCAGCAGTTCCAGCTCCAGGCGGGAGTAAGGCTTGCCGGCGGCAGCAGTACTCAGCCCTGGAAAATGGACAAACTGTCCATGAGGCTGAAATTCACCAGCCGGTTTGGCGCTACGAAGCTTAGATTTCCAGTATTCGGAGATCAGGCCACGGACCAATTCGATACCCTTGTGCTGGACGCCCGCATGAATAACTCCTGGGCCTACGGTGGTGGGGTCGGAGTCAGCAGACCGGGAATGGGTCAGCGCGATTTGGCTCAATATACCCGGGACCAGTTTGTATCCGACATCCAAAATGCCACGGGCGGTTACGCACCTTACGGCAGGCACGTCCACTTGTATCTCAACGGCCTATACTGGGGATTGTACTGGCTTCACGAACGGCCGGATGAGCACTTCGCCGCCGCTTACTTCGGAGGGGAAGATGAAGACTATGATGTTCTCAAGCATAATGCCGGTCAAGTCATCAACGGCTCCGGCACAGACTACAACAGAATGTTCAGCATCGCCAATTCCGGTCTGAGATCCGATGAGCAGTACGAATCGATACAGCAGTATCTGGATGTACCCAACCTTATCGGTTACCTGATAACGAACTATTACGTCGGCAATACCGACTGGGCACATCAAAACTGGTACGCAACGCGCAGTCGCGTCGATCCTGACAGCCGATGGCGATATCATAGCTGGGATGCGGAACATTCAATGGAGGGGCTTTCAGACAATAGTACCGGCAGAAACAACAGCGGCGGCCCAACACGCCTTCACTATAGACTGACAGATAACGCCGAATACCGCATGCTCTTCGCCGACCACGTGCACCGTCACTTCTTCAACGATGGCTGTCTTACTCCCGAGGGTGCGACGGCTTTATACCAAATCAGGCTGGATGACGTTGACCGGGCCGTAGTCGGCGAGTCGGCACGCTGGGGCGATAACCATCGATCGAGACCCTATACTCGTGACATTGAATGGATCCGAGAACGCGACTGGCTCCTCACCGAATACTTCACGCAGCGAACAGCAATCGTCCTTAACCAGCTCAAATCCCGCGGCTGGTATCCTAACGTGGATGCGCCGGTCTTTGGCGTCAACGATGCATATCAGCACGGCGGCCTGATATCGGCAGACGACGTACTCTCTATGACTGCCCCGACCGGCACGATATGGTACACGCTTGATGGTTCCGACCCACGTGCACCGGGCACAACACAGCCGGCGACCGTCCTGGCGCCTGAGAACGCCGACAAGAGAGCGATTGTCCCTATCGGCAATATCAGCGAAAACTGGAAAGGCGGCGGTGCTTTCGACGATTCGGCATGGTCCTCCTGCTCCGGCTCACCAGGCGGCGTCGGATACGAAAGGACCTCTGGATACCAGGACTTTATCAGCATCGATCTAAAAGAGCAGATGTATGCCAAGAACGCCACGTGTTATGTCCGCATACCTTTCATCGCCAAGTGTACGGGCGGTTCGCGAACCGCCCCTACT
>DAOVMB010000029.1 GCA_030630905.1 Sedimentisphaerales bacterium | reverse complement strand
CAACTAACCGGCTCTGAAATATACGTAGATAGACCGGATGAAACACCAGGAGAAATGATTGTCCAAAATAATCTCACTGATAATTGCCGGCTCATTTATGTTTGGTTTGACGATGGGATTGACACGAACACCAAGGCCTGGTTTCGAGTAGGACCTTCCGGTTGGCAGAATGGCGGAAAAATCGTTCTGCTCGATGAAAAGGACCAGCCATATACGATTGTAGTCAACCGCATCAATCGAATTGTCGCATTAGAAGAAGGTGATTTAGAGCTTTTGGAGCCGAAATCTAAAGATGATCTGCCATTCTAAAACACTTACTATGAGAAAGAAGGCTTTCAGTCTGGTAGAGGTCATGATGGCCCTGGGGATTCTTGCGCTGATCAGTTCAAGTGTGCTGGTTGTGATCGATCGTTGCATAGCCTCGGCGGAAAAATCGGCGCTACGAATGCGGGCCTTTGAAGTTGCCCGGGAGAATATGGAACAGCTTCTTGCTTCCGCCACAGTTAAAGAGAGTGTTGAGTATGGCATCAGTGAGATATATCCCGACATTGGATGGCAAACGGTCGTTGAGACGTTTTACGAGCCGATCACTGCGCGGATGTGGATTAAAGGTGTTTGCTCGGCCCAGTACAATGATCCAAACGGCCAAGAACAAACAATCGAGCTGACACACTGGCTGACCGATTTGACAAAAGAACAACTGCTCCAGATTGAGAAGCGTGATGAGGATGAATTAGGAGACTTGGCTACCGAGCTAATCGAGACAATGGAAGATGCTGCCGACTATGCTGGCGTCGAAGTTGAAACCATCGAGCAATGGCTCCAAAACGGATTAATAACAACCGATAACGGCTCATTTATCAAGGATAATCTCGATCTCTACATGCGCAGTAACGGCAATCCAAGCGCAGAAGAAAAGAATGAGCAGGCAAAATCTTTAGTTGACTTAAAGAACAAAAAAAGCAAGTCGGGTGAGGGATCAGCGGCCGACCAGCAGGCATGGCAGGATGAAATAGATCCGAAGACGGGCCTGACTTATGGAGAGCTTGAACAAATGGATTTCTCCGAAATTTGGGACTTAATGCAGAATCAACGGCGATAGGAATTCCGGCTACGATGAAATTAACCGCGAGTTACAAATTGAAAAAAACTTCCGGCACATACAGAGTGTCGCAGGGTTTTTCTTTGGCTGAAGTGCTTGCGGCCCTGACCATCGGAGCGATGGTTACAGTTGCAGTGCTTGGCATTTATCATCGCGCTGAGAATTCAGCCGCCACAGTGACACGTCGGCTTGACAGATCCCGACTGCCCGGCGAGGTTCTGCAGCGCATAGCCGAAGATCTTGACAATGTCATCTCATCCAGTTCGGATGCAACAATCACCGTTGAGAATAAATTTGAGAATGTCGCCTCCACGATGCTGGTCCCCGCCGCAAAACTGACAATAACGCGGACTATCCGGGATAGTAGAGATAAAGAGCAAATATTCAAAGAAATTATTTGGCAAAGCAGTTATGACTTTGAGAGCGCTACTAACAGCCTGATTTTGTACCGCAGCTCCAGCGGGCTTAACATGGAAGACAAAGTACTTGAGATGAATAAAGATGACCTGGAAAGGGAGCTTTTCGTGCCTATTTGCAGCGGCATTACTTTTTTCAAGATTAGCGTGCTGGCTGGTAAGGACCCTATAGAAAAATGGAACGGTTCGCCCCCCCCGGGGATTATGGTAACAATCTCGTTTGCTGAGCCCTATAAAAGAGCAGATGGCACTTTCGACGTACTGGACGAGGAAAAAATCACAAGGACCATCGCTATCGACAGAACCAGAAAAATCAGGTTCGATACTTCGACAAGCGAGTACGGCAATGACGAAAAAGGACGAGAGGATGCGGATTTGCCCAGCGATGAAAAACCTCCATCAGAAAGCTCCAAGAAGACCGAAAAGGTTAAATAATGAACAAAGGTCAGGATAACTTGAATATTTCTCGAACCAGACCGGGCGTTGTATTACTGGTGACGTTAGTGCTGTTGGTTGTGCTCGCTACGCTGGGTTATACTCTCAGTGACCGTGTTGCGAGCCAGCGCCATCGCAACCAATATATTATCGACTACAGCAACGCCCGCTATGGTTGCGATTCGGCTGTGAAGTATGCCCTTGCGACACTGGAAGAGCTTGAGCCGGAACTGGTGAGTCGCCCGAACGAGCCGGATTTTTCCGATTTATTTGCCCTTGACGAGATAGGATATCAGGAGCTTCTGGCACAGTGGAGCGTCGAATTTCAGTCCGATGGATTCAACAGCGGCAAGAAATTTGACGATAAGAGTGGTATTGATAATATAAATGGTATAGGTCGCGATAAAAGCGGGACTGTCGGCTTTAACGATCCTGATTCTCTGGTGATTCGGGGTCCCTATGGTCCGCCCTGGCCGTTTGTAACCGAGCCGGCCGAGTTTGAGATCGGCTCTGCCAAAATTCGAATTGAAGTTGAAGATGAAAATGCAAAATACCCCCTCGGCTGGGCGCTGATGAACAATCCGGAGTTAAAGCGAGAAACCGAGGCAGGATTTGAAACTTTCTGCGAAATGATGAGCCTTGATTTCATACAGATCGATTCGCTGAGAGAACAGCTAAAGCAAATAGGCAAGATAAAACCTTTCACACTTACTTTTAAAACGATAACTAAAACGGTCAGAAAACCTATAACTACAAAGGCAAAAACTACCAGGAAAAGCAGTACTTCAAGGACGCCCCGGCCACGGACAACCAGAATAACTATATCTATCAAAAAACAAATTTCCGACCAGACTACGCATTTTGCGAAAATGTTTCACAGTTCGCTCATCGACATGGAGCCTCTTGCTCAACCGACAATAGTCGTCGGGGACAGAAAAGAATACCCTTTGAAATATATAGGACTGTGGGGTACGCGGCAGGTCAATATCAATACCGCTCCTCGACATGTCCTGGAGGCGGCCTTGATTTTCGGCGGCAATCAAGTCGAAATAGCCGAAGAAATAATCCTGCAGAGACAACAAGAGCCTTTTGCAAACATAGAAGACTTTAAGAACAAGCTGTCTCGTTATTCCGGATCCATCGGCAAATGTGAAGAATATATCACAACGGAAAGCAGGTTTTTCACGATCAAAATAACCTCGACGAGCGGAGTGGCCAAGGCTTCGTCCATGATAGCAATAACAAAAGAGGGTAAAAAAGTTACAAGAATCGCTGTAATCAACGGTTGAATACCGATGACTATTTAGGAGTTTGCCAATAGTGGAATTTCAGAATTATTTGGGAATTTACATCAGCAGGAACACGGCAACAGTGGTCTGCTCGAATCCGCACAAAAAAGACAGGGACGCACTGAAATATTTCAGCGTCTCCGTTGAAGGACAGGAGCAGCAGGATATGCAGGCATTGGCAGGCCTTATCGCTCAGGGCTGTGCCGAGAGAAATTTGAAATTCTCCGAAATTGCAGTCGCGTTGGATTGCGCAATGTTTATGCAGCATAGTGTCCATAGCGAGTTTAAAGATCCAAAACAAATAGCTGCAACCGTAAGATTCGATACGGAAGAGGCCCTTGCTACGGATATAACCAATGTTGCGGTAGCATTCGAGATAGCATCAAGCGACCAGACCGGCTCACAATTAACCGTTTTTACCGCAGAGCGTAAAATATTGTCGGAAGTTCTTGATGCTTTGCAGCAGTACAATCTTGATCCCGTAAACATAGAGCCGGATGTAAATTGTTTATCAAGATTTATCTGCCGACAAGTTACCCCGGCTGAGTCGAAGCAGACCGAGATGTTGTATGGGATGTTATCCCATCGGAGTGGCTATTTGATTGTCCCGCCGGTGGCTATAGATGACGAATCCAGGAAGGCATCGATTGTTCGGACATTCCTGGTCGGCGAGACACAGGACAGGACCAAACTTCTGCAAAGAGAAGTACTTGTCACTACAGCTCTCGTCGAAGGTGCCGGACCACTTAGTTGTCTTAAAGTCTTTGATTCTGCCGGTGCTGCAAACTCTAAGCAGCTTAGTGATAAACTGGGTATTGAAACCGACGAGGTTGATTTACGCAGCATTGTCGAAACCAAACTTCAGCCGGAAGCTGATTGCGCCGATCCCATTGATTTTGCAATTGCCTATGGTGCGGCCCTGGCTCTCTCGATAAAGGGCCGCAGCGTCGATTTCCGGGAGGATTTTAGCCCCTTCCAAGGCAAGAAGCTCAGGCAGCAAAAAACGTTGAAAACCGCGGCAATATCTGTGACGATTCTTTTAATCGCTGTGGGACTATATTTTCAAACACAGTTATTCAGTGTGAACAGAAACAAGAATAACTTACGCAGCAAATTCGCCAAGGACTATGCAGAAGTTATGTTGGAACAGTTGTCGGTTGACTTAAAAATCAAAGATGCCGTTAGAGAACTCGGCAAGCTACAGAGGCGTATCGAAAACGAAAATAAGGGCCTGTATGATGAAAAGTCTATATCGTCAAATCTGACACTGGTGCTGGCAGCATTTAACAAATGTGCCGCGCAGACTAACCTGAATATAGAGACGATTACGATCACAACCAAGGACATTATGATCACGGGCGACACCTCCAATCGTCAGAATAGACAAAGATTCTTCGAAACTGTCAGAAACAGCGGACTGGAAATTAAACGGGAAGGTTATACCTTAAAAAATAACCGTGAGAGTTTCAGAATAACGGTTGCACCTAAGACATAATAAGGGAAACACTTTATGAAAGACGTATACAAAAATCCAATTTTGTATTATATAGCCGTACCTGTCATTGTCGGCCTGTGGCCCTTATTAGTCTGGGCCATATACTTACCGAACACCCAAAAAGACGTTGAAGAGCAGATGGCTCAATACAAGCGGGCCGAACCGATCATGATGGAGATATTTACTCTCGAGCCGGACCGGCTGGAGTTCGCCGATGCAAACGACACAGCCGCTGATTTTACTTACGGTGAAGCTATTGACAGGATTGCGAGTCTCTGTCGGATACCGCCGAGTAAGTACAACCTTAGTTCAGCAATGATAATGACCACGCGAGGGCAGAAAAGCCAAAGCGCAAGTATAGACCTGAAGGAGATAGACATCCGAAAATTCGCCAGATTTTTCTCAATGATGCAACTTCGCTGGCCAAATCTGCAATGTGAACGGTTAAAACTCAGTAAAAAGCAAAACCTCCCCGACAATGATATGTGGGATGTGGATATAGAATTAAAATATTACTATTAAGCCCAACAATTTAAACTTTTCTCGTTGTTGACTGGAATTGTTCATCCTGAATAAATAGGCTTTAGCTACCATAAGAACATTGACAGTTGAGGTTACTCGGCTTCAGAATAGAGCCTCATGATGCAAATAGATTGCGGCACCAAGCTCATAAACCCGCACCCAATGATCTCTTCGATGCAGATGCGCTCGCGATCTTATACGACCGGGCCGATACGCAGGAAGCACAGAATTCAGCTAAATTCTTCCAGGTTTCCTCCCATTGAAATCTGATGTATAGCACTATATATAGTATATCGCCTATTCATCCCAAACAGACTTCAGTGGTTTATACACATGTCAAGATGGGTTTTTTCGATAGTTGGTTTTTAATACTATTATGCCGACTTTTATCTCTAATTGATGTAACTTTATGTTTTTGCATAGGTTGGATAAGCACTAAACTTTTCTAAAGTTTTCCGGGCATTGTAGTCGATACCAATATTAGTAGGTTGTTTTGGGCCTCAAAAGGGATTTAGGGGACACACAAGATATAGTGGTTATTGGCTTTGAACGAAAAGACGGACATTTTCGCCTTGAAGCCTGTCATGCAAGGTATTTGAATGGCAGAATTTGATTCTAACAGTCGATTTGAAAGAGAAAATCGCCAGGTAGATCCGGTCGGAGAGGTTCTTGCTCCCGATAAGGATATGGTGATGGAGCAAATTCTTGACAATATCAACACCACGCCTATCGGCCAAGTGTTAAGAAAAATTGCTTCGCTGCCGGAAGTTCGCAAGGAAAAAGTTCTTGATGTCCGTCGGCAGCTTACGGAAGGTAAGTATGATCTCGATGAGCGTTTAGATGTTGCTCTCGATAAGGTTCTTGAGTATCTTACGGCATAGGAGCTACGAGACTATTTCAGGAATATCATCATCCGGATTATCCATTTCGACTGGCTTGTAGCCCGGCTGCTTTGACTTTTCCAATTCTTCTTTGAAAGCCGATATAACTTTCTCCTGAATTCGCTTCCTGCAATCGGAATTAATCGGATGAGCCATATCAGCGTGCAATTTCATTCTGCCTTTAAAATCCTTTCTTGCACGGTTATCTTTAAGAGCTGTTCCACAATTATTGCAGTATCTGGCTCTGAGATGGTTTTTGCCCCCGCATTTTTCGCAATGGTCGCTCATTTTCCTCGAAGGCATAGCAACGAAGTAACCGTTCGTTCCTTCGATGATTTTGATGTCACGAACGACAAACTCGTTGTCCATCGTTATCGAGCAAAAAGCTTTCAGCCTGTCATCCTTGTTGCTCACCATTTTGACTCTGACCTCACTGATTTCCATTTTCTTTGCCTCGCATAAAAGTTTACCATCTATTGTTCCTGATAATAATGCTTTTGCATCCGATTTTATCCGCAAGTTTGCGCATGCCTTCTCTGGCTTCTTCTTCATCCCCGCTCTCAATGATACAAAACATCGCTGATCCGCTACCGCTTAGACAGTAAGGCCCAATACCTAACGACTCAATAGTCTCCTTTAGTTCGGCAAGACTTTCTTCCAAGTCGAAACAACTTTCTGCCAGCATATTTGTGCACATTTTAACCGCCAAATCAATCCTGTTTTCGAGGATATAGTTTTTTATCCGAATATTGAGCTTTTTGTAGAGATGCCGGTTGTGCCGGTAATTAGCGTAAACCATTTTAGTAGAGACACTTACATCAGGAAGTATCAAAAGAGCAGTAAAGTTGAAAATTTCATCTAATTTTTTTACTTTTTCTCCTTTTCCCGTACAAAACGCCAGCGGACCACCCAAAAAGAAAGCAACATCACTACCTAACTTCGCCGCTGATTCAAAAAGGTTCTTTTGGTCGATATCTAATTTAAAGTAGTGGTTTACGCCGATAAGAGTAGCCGCTGCATCGCTGCTTGCCGAGCCGAGTCCTGTCCCTGCGGGGATATTTTTTGTCAGCGTAATTCTGACATCAGGCGTCAGGCCGCAACTTTCCAGCAGGCTTTTGGCAGCTCTGTATACGAGATTATCTTCGCCCGCCGGCGCCCAGTTTGGCCCCCGACAGGTTAATTCGATGCCGGCTTGCCGGCCTGGCTGGATGAGTATTTCATCATACCAGTCGATTTTTGCCATGATGGTTTCTATCTCGTGGTAACCGTCGGGCCGCTTACCGGCTATTAAGAGTGACAGGTTAATTTTAGCCGGCGCCAGCACTAATAACCCGTCACCAACAGTAGTAATCTGTTCTCTGCTATCCATAATGGAGTTCAAATTGTACTTTCTTTTCCTTGACTATAACAGCTATAAAGCAGCATTTTAATTTCGGTGTTTTTTTTGCGTTTTGAACGTGTTTCTCTCCCAAAACACACCATCCTGGTATCCTTGAATCGTTCCGTCAAGCCCGGCCCGGCTCAGGCGTTTTGCAGCGAGCAGGCAATATTCTGTTTCAATTTCAACTCCGAGAAATTTACGATCCAGCTTTTTAGCTGTCACGACACTGCTGCCCACACCCATAAACGGATCAAATACAAGGTCACCTCGCTTTGTGCTTGCCAGAATCAATTTGGCTAATAATTTTTCCGGCTTCTGTGTCGGATGGTCCGTGTTTTCCGGCATTGACCAGAACGGAACCGTGATATCATTCCATAAATTCGACGGATGGGTCAGTCGAAATTGGCCGGCGGATGTCTCCTGCCAATCCTTCGGGGCGCCGTTCGTGTCGGTGTATGGGGCGAGAACTCTGCGTTTCAGCTTCAAATTGTCCACGTTGAAAACATAGTCATCTGAAACTGTCGCAAACCAGATATCTTCCGAAGCGTTTTTCCAGTTCCTCTTTGCGCCCCTGCCTTTTTCTCTCTCCCAGGTAATCCGGTTTCTCACCTTTAGCAGCTTATCCAGCACGAGATGAACGGCTGTCGACGAGCACCATTCCGAGCAGACATAAACCGATGCCGTTTTTTTGAGTGTGGGCAACAATTCAAGCAGCAGGTTCTCAAACCATTCGGCATACTCGGCAATACTCTTTTTTCTGAAGGTAGTCGAAGTAAATGTCTTGGTCAGATTGTAGGGCGGGTCTAGTATCAGCAAGTCAACAAAGCCCTCCGGCAGCAAATCAAGGACGTTAAATATGTCCTGGTTTACTATTTTATTGCTGAGAGCATCTATCTCTACAGGATTAGAAATGTGAATTAAATCTTTGCTGTACCGATCTGTTTCTGCTCGGCTAAGCGTGATTGTTCGATTCCTATGTGCTCGAACCTTATCCTTATGTCTAATTTCCGCGATTTCCCCTTTAAGTGACATCATTTCTTCGTTGTTAAATATTTTTCCCCGCCCAGATGACAACCGTCTTTGCTAATCTTAATGCCTCTTTGTATTCATCTTCATCAACAGGCTCAAAGTCACCCGGGTAACGACTTGTAACAGCATAGTCGGTAAGACCTGCTGAATCTTCTATTTCTCGGGGTGCAACTATCACTTGTGATAAAAGATCAAGGAGTATTCTGATGTTATGAGTTTTGGGAGGAGGAATACCCTTGGCAATAAGTACTGCTTTCAAAGCTTTTTCTGCCGCTTGTTGAGCATGAAAACAGAGTCCTTCAAACAAAACCTCATCCGGCCTAATTATGCCGGCAAGCTCTAAATCACTTCGAGCATAACGTAACCAGTCAGCAGGGCTACCTGAAAAATGATCCTCATGCGGCATATATTTCTCTTCCTTCTTTTAGTATAGTTCGATAAATCAAGCCAATATTATCTTTATGCTTTTCTAAAGTACTTGGCGTTGTTACTAAAATATCGAAGGGAATCCCTATTCTTCTAATTTGCCGATATAACAGTTGTGCAGTCCTCCGGCAATGAACACCTTCGGGCATCACGACCAGGACATAAATGTCGCTTTCCGGATTTGCCGTGTCTCGGGCATACGAGCCGAAAAGAATTATTTTTAGCGGATGTACAGCTTCGACGATGTTTTGTACAAGTGATTCAATCGATTTAGAAGTAGCAGACATTTCCAACCTGTAATTTGATTCAATTCTATGCTGATTCTTTTTTTGCCTTTTGTTTTGCCGTGAATAAATCGGCCTTGCGTTCGACAATTTCGCGAGTGATGACGTATTTCACCGGCTTCGGCTCTTCCGGCAGTTGATACATCAAATCAATCATGAGTTCTTCGGTGATCGAACGCAACGCCCTGGCGCCGGTGTCACGCTCAAGCGCTTTCTGTGCCAATGCATGCAAGGCTCCGTCCGTAAACTCAAGCTCGGCGTTTTCCATCTCAAAAAATCTCTGATACTGCTTGCACAAAGCGTTTCTGGGCTTGGTCAATATGTCGATAAGCGCCGCTTCGTCGAGAGCAGAGAGCGTCGTGATGACCGGAAGTCTTCCAACCATTTCGGGAATCATCCCATACTCGATGATATCTTCCGGTATGACCTGGTCCAGGATATGGCTGTACTCGGCTTTTTCATCGCGTTTGCCGGCCAGTTCCGAATCGAAGCCGATCATTTTTTTGCCGAGCCGCGTCTTAATAATATTTTCCAACCCAACAAAAGTTCCGCCGCATATAAAAAGTATCTGTGTGGTGTCGATTTGTATGTAGGATTGTTCCGGATGCTTTCGTCCGCCTTGTGGCGGAATGTTGGCGGTAGTCCCTTCGAGCATTTTCAGCAGGGCCTGCTGCACTCCTTCTCCGGAGACATCACGAGTTATCGAAACGTTTTGAGATGTTTTGCCGACCTTGTCTATTTCGTCGACATAAACGATGCCCCGCTGTGCGGCTTCGATGTCGTAGTCGGCAGCCTGCAGTAAACGCAGCAGGAAATTCTCGACGTCTTCGCCGACGTACCCCGCCTCGGTAACTGTGGTCGCATCACATATTGCGAACGGCACCTCCAACTCACGGGCAAGTGTGCGGGCAAGCAGTGTTTTACCCGAGCCGGTCGGGCCAAGAAGCAGAACATTCGATTTATCTATCTCGACATCGCTGTCATTACTATCGCTGTGCAGCAGCCTTTTATAATGGTTATGCACTGCAACCGAGAGATATTTTTTAGCGTGCTCCTGCCCGATGACATATTGGTCCAGGTATTCTTTAATTGCTTTGGGTCTCGGCATTTCCTTTAAGCTAACGCCGTCCTTGGCCGCCCGTTTGCGATCCTGCCGGATGATATTATGGCATAGTTCCACACATTCGGGACAGATAAAGACCTTATCCGGACCCTCTATAAGCGTATCAGCCTGACTTCCCGGCTTGCCGCAGAAGCTGCAAATTGCCTTTGGCTTCCTGTTATTTGATTTTTTGGCCATTTCAACTTTCCGTTATCAAGTTAAATATCTGTTAATTATCGTGTGTGGGGTATTATAGTACAAGAAGGCCGCTCAATCAAGTCATTTAAGTGCGTGAATCAACTGGTTGTCCGAAGCCTCTCTATTCGGCCTTGCCGTGCGTCAACTGACTCTTTTTAAGTGAGAGCTTCCAGATGACCTCGTCATCAATACTGATGATCTGGTACGTAGCTTCCGGGTCTGTTTTCGTGGTATCGAACGTGAGCAGTCCGAAAGAGCATTTCTTATTATAGCCGAACAAAGCGCCAGGCATGATCTTGTGGGTGTGGATGTTGGTTAGTTTTGAGCTTTCGAACTCGTACAAGTCATATCCGTTCTCTCGTTCGATTTTCCACGCATCCGAGCGATGACGGTCGGCAGAGATAAGAATTACGCCGTCAATCCGGTTGGCTTCCAGAAAGGAGAATATCTGTTCTCGTTCTGCCTTGTAGCCCTGCCACGGATCCCGGCTGCCGGGCTTGGCGCCCAGTGCCCATGGCACGGGTGAAGCCAGAACCTTAAACGTCGCCTTGGAAGATTTCAGCTTTTCAAACAGCCATTTTTTCTGGGCGCCGCCGAGCATAGAGGGATTTTCGCTTCGTGGCTTGTCGCGGTAATACCGGCTGTCCAGCATGAAAAAGTCAACGTCGCCTATGGAGAAATCGAACCAGCAGCCAGGCTGCTTTTCTCCGCCGCCATAATAGGGATTATTCCAGTTGTTGATGAACGTGCGCCAGACCGGAATCTTCCATTCGGGCGTGTAAATTTCCGGACCGCCCCCGGCATCATTAGTCGTAAAGTCGTGGTCGTCCCAGATGGCGAAGATGGCAGTGGATGCGACAAAATCCCGGAATTCAGGACGGGATTGACGCCGATAGTAACAATATTGCTGCACGGCGGGCCTCGTCGGATTGTCGATATAGACATTGTCGCCGAGCAGAAGAAACGCAGGCAGATTATGCCCGGCGATTGTATTCCACATTCTTTCGTATTGCGGCGTGAATCCGGCGCCGCCTCCGAAGCCAACCTGGAATTTTATCGGCCTGCCGGAAGTGCCAAACGTGCGGAAGCGCCACCCTCCGGCTTTTTTATCGCCGTCGATACGAAGCTCGTATTCGTATAATGTGCCGGGCTTCAAGCCCTCAACTGCGAGCACTGCCGTGAAATCTCGCTTGCCGCTTGTTTTTCCGGCTGCTCGTCTCTGGAAAGAGTCACCTGTGCCGGCACTTTTTACAATGATTTCGACGGGAACTTCATTGACCGTACGGACCCAGAATTTTGCACTGCTCTCGGTCACGCAGCCGAGCATGGGACCATGCAGCAGTTCCACGGCGTACTTTTCAGCGAGCACCTTGAATTCGGGGCTGCTTGTTAAAGGTTTCAACAGGTCCCTCGGACCGGCAAGGAAACGGGCAAAAGGCAGTCCCTCATCTGTGGCCTTCTTAACGTTTGTGATTGCCTTGTCAATCTCCTGCTTTTGAGCGTAGGCAACCGCCATGCCATACATCGATTCGAGGTCCTTCGGGTACTTGTTGAGATAGTCCTGAAAGTGTTCGATGGCCGCATCATACCTGCCGTCAACGATGTCGGAAACTGCATCTCTGGCCAGATTCTTGTATTGTACTGCGGCGTGTATGGCCGCACCGGATACAATTAATGTAAGAATTACAAATAGTAATATTGAGGATTTTGCAGTACGACTCAATTTATTGCCGAGCCTTTTCTGTTCAATCATGGCTGTTATTTCTGGCGTATTCGCCTCCCTTGTGTAGAGCCTTGATGTTGACCGGCAGAGTTTGATGGTACCGTTTGGCGAGAACATCCGGCAGGGCCTGGGCCGCAGCGTCCGGAGTGAGGTACCCTCGCTTTTGCAGGTATGCACCCAATGCCACCATAT
>DAOVMB010000191.1 GCA_030630905.1 Sedimentisphaerales bacterium | reverse complement strand
CTTTGAATTGGCTTTGTTTTTTCGCCGCCTCAAAGCATGAAATTCTTCATAGTCACCTTTCATATAGATACTTAAGCTCATTTTCGACCACGAGAAATTGGCTTTGTTTTTTCAAATCGCATGGCTGGAGAAACTCCGGATTTACTATTTATTACTCAAACTGACCGCTTCTGAGCCAAGCTGCGATGTAAGTGCTTCTTCGATAAGAACATAAAGCAGCCTGTCATTCCTGTGAAGCTTGTGCCCGCACCTGCTTTCGCAGGTGTAAACTTGTCCCCGCGAAAGCGGGGAGCGGGTAACAGGAATCCAAAACCTCAACAGTAGCCTGGATTCCCGCTTGCGCGGGAATGACACAGAGGTCGGTCAGTTTGAGTTTATCATCTATTTGGCCAATTGCTATCCACCAAAGCATATACGACATACGATCATATTAGTTTGGTAAATATTGTACTAAGTGAAAAATTGTCCGTCAAGTGAATATCTAAGATAATTCAAGAATTGTCCGACAGATTAGCCTCACAAAATTGGTGCGCAGATGGACTGGAAAAATTGGCCTGTTTCAATCCCGGGTGGCAGCCTCAAGCGCAGCGCTCCCCTGAGCGGAGTCGAATGGGTTGGGGATGGCAAAGCTCCAAAAGCAACGCAACCATCCCCAAATCCTCTGGATTTGAGGCTGCCACCCGCCGAGGATAAGAAAATGTAAATATCAAAGATAAAATATAAAAACGCCGCTTTTTAGGCGTTCTGAGCGAAGCGAAGAATCTACATTGCCGCCGGCCAGATCCTTCGGCTTCGCCTCAGGATGACACTAACGTGTCATTTTGCATTTTGAGTTTTACATTTTAATTTTTTTCTAAGGGTTTATGCGGTTCGTCGATGTCGCAGGCGGTCGAGTGCCACGGCGATAACGATAATCGCACCGGTGATAATTTCCTGGACCCAGTTTGGGTATCCTCTCTGCGTACAGCCCGATGCTATAATGGTCATAATCAGAGCGCCGACAAGTGTTCCGAGGATCGAGCCTTCCCCTCCGCTGAGGCTGCCGCCACCGATGACTACTGCGGCGATTACATTTAGTTCCAAGCCCACAGCCACAGTCGGGTCGCCAACCGTCAGCCGGGAAAACTGCATCACTCCGGCCAGTCCGGCGAAGGCCCCGCACAGGGTGTAAACGAGCATCTTGACGCGTTCGACGGCAACGCCGCACAGCCGGGCCGTCTGCTCGTTCGAGCCGATTGCGAACGTGTGCCGCCCCAGCCTGGTATATCGCAGCAGGGCGGCCATCGCTATTGCCAGAAAGATCATTATCCAAACGCCGGGTGGCAGGAGCATCCAGTTTCGCTCCTTCGGCACCGAGGCCAGCAGCTCCTCCAGCCACCTGAGCCGTTCCGGGTCCACATCGATTTTCTGCTCGCGTCCGATTCCCTTGGCCGCCCCGCGAACGACCAGCATCATTCCCAGGGTGACAATAAAAGGTACGACCCGAAGCCTGGTAATTAAAACGCCGCTGAGAAGCCCGAACAGCGCCGCCGCGGCCACGCCCCCGATGGCCGCTGTCAAAGGACCTACTCCGGCATACCGCAGAAGCCAGGCGATCACAACCGTGCTCAAAGCGACGATTGAACCTACGGACAGATCGATCCCTCCGGAGATTATTACCAGCGTCATCCCCAGCGCCGCGACGCCGACGATTGTAGTCTGCCGGGCGATCATTTCCATGTTCCTGGCGGTCGCGAAACTGGACGGTGCAATCAGCACAAATAATTCGAACACTACGAACAAAGCTATGATGGGACTGAGCGTATTGAGCCAGCGGCGCCAGTTACTGAAGAATTGAGAATTTGGAATTGGTGCCTCGTCTCCGCTCGGCATGAAGGGAACGTATCTCTCTTCACCCTGAGCGGAGTCGAAGGGCTGTTTTCCACTTTTTTTTTTCTTCATTCTAAATTCTCCATTAACTCATTTGCGATTGCCGATTGCCGAATTCCGATTTAACGCATTTGCGATTTTCGATTTTCGTTTTTCGATTTCTAAATTGGCAATCGGCAATCGAAAATCGTAAATCATTTGCCGGTTGCCTCTAACATAAGTTCATGCTCGTTTACTTCATCGATGCGGTGTGTCGGTCCGAGCCGTCCGCGACACATAACCGCCACGCGGTCGCACACTCCCATTAGCTCGGGCAGATAGCTGCTGACCATCAGCACCGCCTTGGGCTGTCGGTGTGGCGAGGGCATCTTGCCCTTGTTCCTTTCCGCTGGCAAGATGCCAGCGGGACGCAAGGCCGGGACGGCCTCACCACCGGTCGCCAGTGCGTTGATGAGCTTGTAAGCCAGCGCCTTGGCCGCCACGTCGATTCTTCGCGTCGGCTCATCCAGCAGCAGCACATCCACATCGTGCTGAAGCAACCGGGCCATCGCCACTTTCTGCTGGTTGCCGCCCGACAGGGACGAGACGGATTGCCGCGGCCCCCGGCAGCGAATATCCAACTTCTCCAGCCATCGCCGGGTTGCTTTGTCCTGCCGGCCCGGCAAGACTAAGCCTAACGGGCCGAATCCCTTCAGCCTGGAAAGCGTGACATTGTCGGCAACGCTTAAAGACAGGGCCAGACCTTCTTCCTTGCGGTTCTCACTCAGAAGACCGGCCCCTTGCATCCAGCGCTTGACAGGTGAGGCCGGGCCAGTGTAAACGCCCAGTTTAATGCGGCCCTTCCTGACCGGTTCCAGCCCGAACAGGCACCGCAGCAACTCGGTCCGCCCTGCGCCCACCAGCCCGGCGATGCCTAAGACTTCGCCTCGACGTAATGTCAGACTCGCCGACTTCGGCTTATCAGGGCCGGCCAGATCTTCTATTTCCAGCACAACTTCGCCCGCCTGACGAGCCGAGCGAGGGTAAAGCTCCTCGACCTGCCGGCCTACCATCAGCGAGACGATCTCGTCGGTCGAAATCGCCGCCACGTCGTTGCTGCCGACTACTCTCCCATCGCGCAGAACGGTCACCCTGTCGGCGACGCGTTTGACCTCTTCGATGAAATGTGAGATATAAACGATGGCCTTGCCCTGTTTTTTCAGCCGGCCGATGATTTCGAATAATCGCTTGACATCCTGCTGCGTCAGACTGCTGGTCGGTTCGTCCAGTACCAGGACGTTGCAGCCGATCGCCAACGCCCGCGCAATCTCCACCAGTTGCTGCGAGCCGACCGACAATCTACTAACGCGGGCGTCCGGCGTCAATTCCGGATTGTCGAATTCCTTAATCGCTTCGATAGCTCGCTGCCGGACCTGTTTCCAGAGTATCACGCCCAGCTTCGACGGCTCCATCCCCAGCATTATGTTTTCCTGAACGCTCATGTGCGGCGTCAGTGAAAGTTCCTGATAGATCATGGCCACGCCGGCCCGCCGGGCTTCGAGGGGATTGCCCGGTCGATACGGCGCGCCGTCCAGCCACATCCGGCCGGCATCCGGTTTGATCGCTCCCGAACAGACCTTCATCAGCGTGCTTTTGCCTGCCCCATTCTCACCCACCAGCGCGAGCACCTCGCCTGCGGCGACCTTGATGCCTACGTCTTCCAGCGCAATTGTTGCCCCGAAGCGTTTGGAAACTCCCTGCATCTGGAGCCGGACCCTTCGACTCCGCTCAGGGTGAAGAGAGACCTTGTTCCTCTTCATGCCGAGCGGAGACGAGGTAGGCCGTTGCTGTGAGTTTATTCGTTCAGCCATTTTTTGAAATCCGGCTCCAACAGATTCTTCATCTTCGGATCGTCCATGTTTTCCGGAGTCGCCACCGCCGAACCGGTGTCAATTAGCTTCTCCACCTTCTGGCCCTGCAAATGCGCCACGACCGTTTTGACGCCCAGATAGCCCATATTAATCGGATCCTGGAGCACCAGCCCGTGAATTTGGCCCTTCCGCAGTCCCTGAACCAGCCTATCGGAGCTATCGAAGCCGACATATTTGACTTTGCCCGCCAGGTCGCTGTCTTCGAGTGCCCGCAGCATGGCAAAGGCTGTTGATTCGTTCGGGCAGAAGATGCCGTCGATTGTCAGCCCACCATCGGCCGTCCGCAGCGGCGCCAGCAAATTCTCGCTGGCCTGGTAGGCGCTCTCGGTAGTCGCCCCGCCGTACTGGTTCGCGCTGACCACCTCGATGTCCGGATATTTTTCTTTCAGGACGTCCAGGAAACCCTGCTCGCGGTTCATCGTGCTGGCAGAGCCTTCCTGATACCGCAGCATGATAACCTTGCCTTTTCCGCCTAAGATTTCCGCCAGGCGCTCGCCGCCTTTTCTGCCGCCGATGTAATTATCCGTAGCGATAAAACTGGTGTAATCGTCGCTTTTGAGCCCGCTGTCGATAATCACGACGGGGATACCATTATCGACGGCGTCTTTTACAGGCATTCGCAGGGCCGCATCGTCCAGCGGCGCCAGCACGATTCCCGTTACGCCTCGCGTCACAAAATCCTCTACGACCCGGATTTGCGATTCTCTGTCATCCTCCTTGAGCGGCCCTTTCCAGATGACTTCAACATTCAGGCCGGATTCCTTTAATTCCTGCTGAGCCTTGACCGCGCCGGCATGGATCGACTTCCAGAAAACGTGTGTCGTGCCCTTGGGAATCACGGCAATGCGGTACGTATCGGTGCTATCTTCCTCCTTCTGCTTGCAGCCGACTGATGCAAAAACAACAGCCAGGGCTACGAGAACAATTGCTGCTATGACCTTTTTCATAATTATGGCTCCTGAAATTTTATTTTGACGATAATGATAAGTGTTCCAAACTCGATAGTCAATAAAGTATATCCGGTTTGGTGTTGTTGTGAAAATTTATACCGCAGCCAAAACGACTTTTTCGATGTGCTGCGCAGGATTTAGGGTTAATAACTGAACGAGAACAATGTCATTCTGAACGGAGCATCGCGAAGTGAAGAATCTCTTTATCACTCAGTAGCAGTAAGATTCTTCGCTGCGCTCAGAATGACAATGAGCTTTTCAACAGATCATTAGACGTTCTTAATAATTGTTTTGTGTAAAAAATAGAAAATTTCTGATGAGCTTTGTTGACAGATGTCTGTTTTCCGGTTACGATAAGTATCCAGTTGGAATTTCGAAGCCGCACAGTCATCGCGGCGATTGAGGTCCCTGAATTTGTTTAACTTACCCGGCAAAGAGACTTTGTATAATAAAGGCTGAACAAAAATGAAGGTTATTGCTGTTATTCCGGCACGTTTTAGCTCCACCCGGTTCGCCGGTAAGGTTCTCGCCAAAGATACCGGAAAATTCCTCATCCAGCACACTTATGAGCGGGCCTGCCTGGCGAAGCTGCCTGAGAAGGTAATCATCGCAGCCGACGACGAAAAAGTCGTTGCCGCCGCTGAGACTTTCGGCGCCGAATGTGTTCTGACTTCGCCCGAGCATCAGAGTGGAACCGACCGCATCGCCGAGGCTGTTGCCGATATGGACGTTGAAATCATCGTGAACCTCCAGGGCGATGAGCCGGAGATTGATCCCGGCAATATCGACTACCTCGCTAAAATGCTCATAGACAATCCCGACTGCCCGATGGCTACGCTCGCGGCGGAATTCCAGACAGCCGAGCAGGTCTCCGATCCTAACATCGTTAAGGTGATAGTGTCGTCGTGCGGAGTGCGTGATGCGTATTGCGAAAAGGAATTTGAAAAAACAAAGCCAATTCAAAGCCAATCGCCGGCCTTTGGCCGGAAATGCGAAATTCTAAGCTCTAAATCCTAAACAATTAGGAAGGGAGCCAAATGACAGAGCCCGAAGGCACGTTTGACAGGGTACGTT
>DAOVMB010000003.1 GCA_030630905.1 Sedimentisphaerales bacterium | reverse complement strand
GTAAGCTGTAACCTCTTTGCCATTGGTCAGTCTCACACGAGCAATTTTTCGTAAAGCCGAATTCGGTTTCTTCGGCGTCTGAGTCCTTACGATCAGACACACTCCTCGCTTTTGCGGCGAACCGCTAATATCAGATACTCGCTTGTGGCCCTTCGATTTCGCCCGGGGCCGCCTAACTAACTGATTTATAGTTGGCATAATTTTCGTAATTCCTGATTTTAATTATAAAGTATTCTCTTTGGTCATTAACAAAACAGCCCATTATTGTAATATAAGTTGCGCAAAATCCAAGAGATTTCGCCTTCAAATACAAATATTTTATAAATAATTCAAATATATAAGCATTTGTGTCTTAAGAATCGGGAAATATGCAATATAAATACGTTTTAGAATTGTAACTCGAACTCACAAACTGTATTATCCAAAACAACTTTATCGACGACGGCACTGTTCTAACTGGTTATTACTCTACCTGACTTATAAGATTTTTCCTTTGACATTTATCCCTCAAGGTGATATAATATTTATATATTAGGAGGAATGGTGAGGAGGCTTCCTTATTGCATCAGATCAAGCTTTCCGCCAGATAAGAAGATTATTATAAGACCATAGCAGCAAGCATGAGAATAAACAGAAAACTGCCTGAACCAGGAGCAGGATTCTTTTGTAAAGATACGCATAATAAGGAAATGAAGTCTCTTTGAACTTTTGCTATAATCCTGAATAGAACTACAAATTGAACTTACTCTGGATATGCCTTAATAAAACAGGGACAGAAGGAGAGGATTGGTGATTAGCCTAAGATTGGAAAGTAGAAAGGATGACCGTCAATAATCTCATAGACAAACTGATAAAGTACTTCTCTTGGCTATATTTTAGACATTGGGAAAGATGGGAACTGCTGATAATAGTATTAATATGTCTGGTTCTGCTACTATTGATTATATGGCAACAGCAAAAGGGTACAACCAAAAGTGTATATGTAAATCAGGTTAGAGAACGCTCACCTATAATCGGCGTCAAATTAGCCGACAATAGAAGCCACTTGAAAATCGAAGACTTGAAAAAAGACCGTTCAGCTTCTTTACCCAAAAATCACACGAAACAAAAGGAAACAAAAGAACAATTAGAGAAGTTGAATGAACAAATTCAACAACTCCAACTCGAAATCAGCAAACATAAGCAAATTGAGGTACGCCTTGAGCAGCATGTCACCGAATTAACGGCTGCAAACGAAAAACTCCAGCACAAAGCTGCCGTAAATAATCAGGTCAAGCAACAAGCAAGGAAGCAAATCGGTGAGTTAACAGCCTCCAAAAAACAATCCATTCACAGAACGAACGCTCGCAAGCAATCTGACAGGATTCTTAGAGAAAAGACTGAGAAAGTTAGAGTATCGAAAGAACTCAGAGAACAACCGTTGGATGTTCAAAAACTTAAAGCCATAGCAGAATTGGCAAAGCAAATTCAGAGACGCCCCCGGCAATAGCAATAGTATTACTAATTCGAATTGCTATTGCCACCCAATTAGTTCTGTAAAACAGAAACTAAGAGTAATTCCCACAAGTAAAGCCCTACTGACTGATTTTGAATCAATTGATTCCCAAGGCTTCTCTGACAGCAGCATCTGCCTTTGCCTCAGCCTCTTTGGCTTCCTTGATTTCCTCGACCTCTTCAAATTCCTTCGGAAGCGGAGCTTCAACAAGGTGCTTGACCTTTATTTCCAAATGCGGTTTGAAAGCCGTACCGGCCGGTATAAGATGGCCGAGTATTACATTTTCCTTTAGGCCGTGAAGTTCATCTGTTTTACCGGCCAAAGAAGCCTCCGTCAGAACTTTCGTTGTTTCCTGGAAGCTGGCTGCTGCTATAAAACTCTCCGACCACAGTGAAGCCTTCGTAATACCTAAAAGCAATGTATTGGCAGTTGCAGGTTTGGCTTTTTGGCCCGTTGCTCCCTTGCCGCCAATGTTTTCGATCTTTTCGTTGATATCGGCCAGCTCTTTCTTGTCGATAATGTGGCCGATATTTATATCAGTCGCATCTCCAGCATCGGTAATCTTAAGACTGTTCGTCAATTTTTCATTCTCTTTTTTGAACACGAATTTATCCACGACTTCGCCCGGCAAAAATGGGCTGTCGCCAACAGTCTCAATCTCGACTTTTCGCATCATCTGAGAACAAATTATCTCAATGTGCTTGTCGTTGATGTTAACATTTTGTGAACGGTAGACATTTTGAATTTCTATCGTTAAATATCTTTGCAGCGCTTCTTCGCCCTTAATTCGTAGAATATCATGCGGCACCAACGGGCCGTCTGTCAGGGCATCACCAGCTTCGGCGAAGTCGCCGGTGTGGACGTTCAGATGTCTATCGCGCGGGACATGGTGTTCTTTCTCCATTATCACCTTGCCTTGTTCAGACTCGGAGCGGATGGTGATAGTCATTTTGCCTTTTCTCTTATCACTTCGCAATTCAACTCGTCCACTAATCTCAGCCATAGCTGCAGGATCTTTGGGTTTACGTGCTTCAAACACCTCGGTAACTCTTGGCAGACCTCCTGTTATATCCTGTGTGCCTCCGCTAGCTCTGGGCTGATGTGCGAGCAATTGTCCGGCCTGAACCTGCTCGCCCTCGATAACTTCAATTCTTGCTCCTGCAGGCAAATAGTGAACATCGAGTATTTTGCCGTCGGGGTCCTCTATGATAATTTGAGGATGCTTGTCACCCTTATGCTCGATTACTACCGGCTTGCCGGCTTGTCCTTTTCGCTCCTCTTCAATGCCAATGGTCTCGCCTTCGATAACATCAACGAATCGTATAAGACCGGCTACTTCCGCCAAAATCGGCGTACGGTGCGGGTCCCACCTGAACAGAAAGGCCCCGACCTTAACTTTCCGACCGTCATTAATCAAAACAGTAGCCCCATATGGCACTTTGAATCTGTCAAGCTCTCGGTCTTTTGCATCAATAATAGCTATTTCGCCATTGCGCTTAAGTGCCACTGTCGCTATTTTGCCCTCTTCTCGTTCGATTTCAACCGCATTTATGTCGCGATACTGAATCTTTCCTGCATGTGTGGCTTTTTGTTCCCTTTCAAGAATAGCTATTTCGGCGACTCCTCCGGTATGGAATGTCCTTAATGTCAATTGTGTTCCCGGTTCTCCAATGGATTGTGCCGCCACAATACCCACAGATGAGCCTTGTTCGACTAATTGTCCGGTACTCAAATCCAAACCGTAACACTTCGCACAGACTCCAAACGGACTGTCACAGGTCAGCGCACTTCTGACCCTGATGGCATCAAGGCCTAAAGCCTCGATTTTTGACGCCGCTTCCTGGTTTATTACCTCATTCTCGTGCACGATCATTTCATCTGTTACCGGATTACGAATATTGTCTCTGGCTGTTCTGCCGATAATAAGCTGAGAAAGAGGAACATTAATTTGCTCTCCTTTACTGACCGTACCTTTGGTAATCCCCTGTAAGGTCTGACAGTCGTGTTCAATAACGATTAGATTTTGTGCCACGTCGATAAGTTTTCTTGTAAGATATCCTGAATTCGCAGTCTTTAAGGCAGTATCCGCCAGTCCTTTACGCGCTCCGTGCGTCGAGCTAAAGTACTCAAGCACACTTAAGCCCTCGCGGAAGTTTGATTTAATAGGTGTCTCAATAATCTCTCCGCTGGGCTTGGCCATTAGCGCTCTCATTCCCGCAAGCTGCTGAATCTGGTCAACACTTCCTCGTGCCCCGGAATCACTCATAAGGTATATCGGATTCAGGTACGGCGTGCCATCTGCTTTAACATCTTCCTTAAGGCCTTGCATCATCTCGTTTGTCACCTCAACTCGGGCATTTGTCCAAGCGTCAATAACCTGATTATATCTTTCGCCCTCGGTCAAAACGCCATTGTCGTAATTCTTGCGGATTTTGCCGACCTTCTTCTCGGTCTCATCAATAATATCAGCCTTTCTTACAGGAATCTTCAGATCCGTAATCCCAAAACTCAAGCCTGCTAATGTGGCATACTTAAAGCCTAAATTCTTTATTCTATCAAGCAGATCTACTGTTTCGGCTGAGCCTGTGAATTCAAAACAGTTACTAATTACTCGGCTGAGCATTTTCTGAGACATTGTTACATTATAAAACGGCATTCCATCAGGAAGTATATCGTTGAATATGCACCGGCCAACTGTCGTTTCAACAACCTTTGTATCTTGAGCTTTGTCTGAATCTGTAATGATCTTAGGATTAGCGAGGCGAACTTTAATCTTTGTGTGCAATTCGATTTTGCCTGTTTCGAGGGCCATTATTGCTTCAAAAGTATCTCGGAACAGTCTCAACTTTTCAGTTTTCGGGGCATCACGAGTTTCCAAATAGGTTAAATAGTAATTCCCCATTACCATATCTTGAGACGGTCCAACCATCGGTGAGCCGTTTGACGGCGAAAAAATATTGGCAGTCGTCATCATCAAGATATAAGTTTCCGCCTGCGCTTCGACACTCAACGGCAAATGCACTGCCATCTGGTCGCCGTCGAAGTCAGCATTGAAACCTCTGCAAGCTAACGGGTGAAGCATAATAGCATTGCCTTCAACGAGCACAGGCTCAAAGGCCTGAACACCCATTCGATGGAGGGTGGGAGCACGGTTTAACAGAACAGGGTGCTGGTGAATGACCTCTTCCAGGATGTCCCAGACCTGCTCATCACGCCGCTCAATCATCCTCTTAGCACTTTTAATCGTATCGGCCAATCCGTGTTGTTTCAGCTTGCGAATAATGAACGGTTGATACAGTTCCAGGGCTATTTTTTTCGGAAGACCACATTGATAGAGTTTAAGATCAGGACCTACAACAATTACTGACCGAGCCGAATAGTCTACGCGCTTGCCAAGCAGGTTCTCTCGGAATCGGCCCTGTTTGCCCTTAATCATATCGGTTAATGACTTAAGCGGCCGGTTATTGCTACCAAGAACAGACCTGCGGCAGCGTCCGTTGTCCATCAGTGAATCTACTGCCTGCTGAAGCATCCGCTTCTCATTGCGTATAATCACTTCGGGGGCATTGAGGTCCATAAGCTTCTTCAAGCGGTTATTTCTATTGATAATTCTCCTGTAGAGATCATTCAGATCGCTTGTAGCAAAATTGTCCCTCTCGAGCAAGACCAGGGGCCTTAAATCCGGTGGAATAACAGGAATTACCTCCATTACCATCCAGTGAGGTTTATTTTTACTGTTTTTGATCTGGTTAATAATCTTGAGCCGTTTTGTGAGATCTTTAATCTTCTGCTTGCTGTTTGTCTTTATAATCGCCTGCGTAAGCTGGTTGCTGACTTCATCGAGTTCGAGGTTTTCAAGCAGTGCTTTAATGGCTTCGGCTCCCATTGCTGCTTTGAATGCTTTTCCATATTTATTCGTAGCATCCTTGTAATCTTCTTCGGTAAATAGTTGCCCGGTTTTTAATGGTGTTTGTCCGGGATCAGTAACGACATATTCCTGAAAATATATAATTTTCTCGAGGTCGGCGCTTTTCATAGCCAAAAGGTTGCCAAGCCGATTAGGTATGGCTTTGAAAAACCATATGTGCACAGCCGGGGCGGCGAGATTGATATGCCCCATTCGTTTTCTTCGCACTCGACTATGTGTAACTTTCACGCCACATCGGTCGCAGATTATTCCCTTAAACTTCGTTCCTTTGTATTTTCCGCATGCACATTCCCAGTCGCGTTCGGGTCCGAATATTCGTTCACAGAACAGACCGTCTTTTTCTGGCCGATAAGTACGGTAATTAATGGTCTCAGGCTTTCGTACTTCACCGAAAGACCAGCTGCGAATATCATTAGGACCAGCCAACGAAATCTTGACGGAACCGTAATCATTAATGCGATCGTAAATACTTCCTAACATTTAAGGCCCCTTACAATCGGTATGTCGTAATTCTATAATCAAGGATCATTCTTATAGAGCGGCGATTCCAAGCCGTTTTTTCTCAAGCTGAATGTTTAATCCCAATCCTCTTAACTCATTGCACAATACGTCGAACGATAATGGTGTACCAGCTTCAAGAGTGTTTTGTCCTTTGACCATTGATTCGTAAATTTTCGTTCGTCCCTCAACATCATCACTTTTTACGGTGAGCATTTCTTGCAGTGTATAAGCAGCCCCGTATCCTTCCAGTGCCCAAACTTCCATTTCTCCGAATCTTTGCCCGCCGGTTCTGGCTTTACCACCTAACGGCTGTTGTGTAATCAGGCTATACGGCCCGGTTGCTCTCGCGTGAATCTTGTCATCGACAAGATGATGCAGTTTCATCATATAGATGTATCCGATGGTTGCGCTTTGATCGAACGGCTCACCTGTTCTGCCATCATACAATTGAATCTTCAAAATATCTGGTACATTAACAAATAACTCGTCGGATGACGGCACTTGTTTTTCCTCTTCAAGCTCGGTCTTTCGTTTGCTCATAAGCTCGTTCGCTTCGGTCGTTAATTTCTGGACATCATCTTCATTAGCACCATCGAAGACCGGCGTAATAGCATTAAAGCCCAATACTTTCGCCACCCAGCCGAGATGAGTTTCGAGAATCTGGCCTACATTCATTCGGCTCGGAACGCCGAGAGGATTCAATAATATTTCAAGAGGCGTACCATCTTCGAGAAACGGCATATCCTCCTCAGGCATAATCTTGGCTATAACGCCCTTGTTACCGTGACGTCCAGCCATTTTATCGCCAATTGACAATGATCTTTTAATTGCGACGTAGATTTTTACCATCTGCAAAACTCCGCTTGGCAATTCGTCGCCGTGTTTCAGGTTTACAATCCTGTGGGCCCTCTCTTCCTGAATTTCAGAAATCTTGGCCCAGAATCTGTCTACGATTTTTTGCGCATTGTCCCGGAGCGAAGCGGGCTTGATCCACTTGATATTAAAGCCTTCTATCTGTTCATAAATAACCTCATCATCAGTGCTTGCGCCGACTTTCTGACGTGTGGACGGATCGACGATATTGACGTCGAATTTTTTGTGGATAGCATCAATCATTTGCCTGAATGTCACACATTCTTTGGTCTTCATTTGCTTTTCATAATCTTTTATCTGGATTGCCAGCTCTTTTTTCTGTTCCTCCGTGCCGGCACCACGCCGGTTGAATCGCTCCGCTTTTATTACTACTCCTTCATATCCGCTGGGCAGTTCGAGCGAGTCATTTTTGACATCTTCCCCGGCTCTGCCGAAAATGGCGTGTAGCAGTTTTTCTTCAGGCGTCAATTCCGTTTTGCTTTTTGGCACCACTTTACCTACGAGAATATCGCCGGGGCAGACCCTTGTTCCTTCCCGCACTACTCCGTATTCATCAAGATTCCGAAGGGCTCTTTCACTAACATTGGGAATATCGCAGGTAAATTCCTCTTTGCCGAGGCGTGTCTCCCGAACTTCGGCTGTAAATTCATCGATGTGGATGCTCGTAAAGCTGTCGTCCTTACATAGTTTTTCGCTGATGATAATAGCATCCTCAAAGTTAAAGCCGTCAAAAGAGACGAATCCCACAAGAACGTTTTTACCGAGCGCCAATAGGCCATCGGCAGTGCCCCCGCCGTCAGCTATGACCTGGCCTGCCTTAACCTTCTCTCCCATCTGAACTATAGGTTTTTGATTAAGACACGTTCTTTCATTTAATCCAATATATTTGGCCAGTTTATATTCATCCGTATGGTTAATGACTATATTGGTTGCGTCGACATCGGTAACGACACCGCTGTTTGTGGCACGGACGACCATGCTTGAATTCCGGCCGACTACTGCTTCCATACCGGTGCCAACCAAAGGTGGTTCGGTCTTTAGCAACGGAACTGCCTGTCGCTGCATATTCGAACCCATCAAGGCCCTGTTTGCATCGTCGTGTTCAAGAAACGGGATAAGTGAAGCCGAAATCCCAACAATTTGTTTGGGTGAAATATCAACGTAGTCTACTTCGTCGCTGGAGACATGGGCCAATTCACCACTCTTTCTTGCAAGTACAAAACCTTTTCTGATTTTGTTGTTCTGGGGGTCGATGGCGCTCGGGGGTGCAAATATTACTTTCATTTCCTGATCGGCACGCAGGTACTCGACGCTGTCAGTAACCTTGCCGTTCTTGACTTTGGTATACGGTGTAAGTAGAAATCCATATTCGTCAATCGAAGCGAATATTGCCAACGAAGCAATCAGGCCGATATTCGTGCCCTCGGGGGTTTCAATCGGACAAATTCTGCCGTAATGGCTGATATGAACGTCACGAACTTCAAAGCCCGCCCGCCTTCTATTTAGTCCGCCAGGCCCAAGAGCGGATAGACGTCTCTCATGAGTCAATTGGCTCAAAGCATTAGTCTGATCAACAACCTGACTCAACTCGCCACGACCGAAGAAATAGTTGATACTGCTCGAGACGCTCTTGGAATTCACCAAATCTGCGATACGCAGGGTCTGCTCAACGTCTCTTTTCATACTCATCCGTTCCTGGACGGTCCTGCGCAGCTTAAGCAAACCCTTTCTGATTTCATCAGCCGCAAGCTCGTCGATCGTACGCAACCTTCTGTTGCCCAGATGGTCGATGTCGTCAACATATCCTTCATTGTTGCGTAAGCCCGTTATATACTTCATAGTATTGAGGAAGTCTTCAGGCCGAAGCGTCATCTCATTTTCGTTAATGTTCTGGTCAAACTTACGATTTATCCTGAACCTGCCAACTTTCCCGAGACGGTAGCGGTTCGAATCGAAGAATTTCTCTGCAAAGAAGGTTTTCGCCTTCTCTTTATTGGGTGGATTGCCGGGTCTCAATCTCATATAAAACTTCAACAGCGCTTGTTCGTGGCTTTGGCAATCATCCTCAGCAATGGTGTTTAAGATGAGAGTATCTCGAACATTCTCAATAACTTCTATAGTAATTGATTCTTTCGACTTTTTGGCTTTTGTTTGTTTCTTAGCACTTTTCGCTTTGGGCGTTGCATACGCTGCCTGAATTAAAGAAGCCTTATCACTGATTTGAGCGCCGGCTTTGACTATGATTTCACCGGATTCTTTGTCCACGATCGGTTCGACGGCCCACATTGTCGGCGTAAGTTTAGTAATCGGCACCGCTTTTGTTGGATAAAATAAGCGCAGGATTTGCTCCGTCGTACTATAGGCAGGATCCATAGCCCGCAGAAAAATGGTTGCCGGTATCTTGCTGGACTGGTCAATTCTGACAACCAAAGTATCTTTGTTTGAAACACCTATCTCTATCCAACTGCCTCTTTCCGGTATGACTCTACCGCCATGCAGCACCCTATCGCCTTCTTTGCTTTCGATAAGAAAATCAACACCTGGACTTCGGTGCAATTGGCTTACTATAACACGCACCGCCCCATTGACAATGAACTCACCACCGCCTATCATAACCGGCATTTCGCCAAGATACATTGCCTGCTCAGCCAAATCTTCGCCTTCTTTTGTACGCAATCTGCACCAGATTTTCAGAGGGTAGCCGTAGGTCAGTCGTAACTGCCGGCACTGCATAGGTGTATAATGCGGCTTTTCCAGTTCGTAGTAGAGGTATTCCAAAAGCATTTTCTTGTCATAGCTTTCGATAGGAAACGTCTCCTGGAAAAGGGTTTCGAGCCCGACACACTTTCTTTTCGTTGGTGTCTCGTCCTTTTGCAAAAAGTGCTCGTAACTGCTTCTCTGTATCGCCACTAGGTCCGGAATATCAACGGCGTCGCGTACTTTACCAAAACTACGAGTGGTTTGGCCTGCAATAATCTCACGCATTATTAATCTCCAGCATTAAATGCCCCAAACGCCCCAAAGGAGTAACCTTACCTAGCGGCCCAAACTTCAGTGTCCCATAAGGACAGGCGCATAGTTCTGCCCCTACTTACGCTAATTCGACTACTGCACCAACAGCTTCGAGCTTCTTTTGGGCTGCTTCAGCATCTTCCTTACTCAGGCCCTCCTTGACCGGCTTGGGAACGTTATCCACAAGATCCTTGGCTTCTTTTAGCCCCAATGCCGTTAAAGCCCTTACCTCCTTGATAACCTGAATCTTCTTATCGCCGAATTCTTTGAGAATTACGTCAAAAGTGGTTTTCTCCTCTTTTTCCTCGGCCTGGCCTTGCGCAGCAGGGCCTGCCATGACCACAGCGCCGCCGGCAGCCGGCTCGATACCATGTTCTTCCTTGAGATAGTCGCCCAACTCCTTGGCTTGCATCAGTGTCAGACCGACTATTTTATCGCCAATCTTCTTAATGTCGCTGCTCCATTTTTTTTCCTGCTCATCCTTCGCTTTTTTTGCCTCTTTAGCAGGTTTTTCTTCTTTTGCTTCTTTCTTTTCTGTAATTTCCTTCGCTTGTTCTTCCGCCATTTCTATTAACTCCTATTACTTGATACCCGGTGGTAGCCGAAACTACGCCGTTCCGTTTAACCCCTTCCAAAAGACAGGTACAACCACACAGGCAATTTAGTGTTTCGTTTTATGCCGCCTGTTTCTCGCTTCCTTCTGCGATCTTCTCTATGCAACCTGCAATCACTCCCGCAGGAGCACCAACGATTGCAGCCAATCTGGCCGCTACCGATTGTGTCAAGTTGACAATTTCACCCAGCAATTCCACTCGCGTCGGCATCTTTGAAAGTCCCTCTGCCGCCTTTGCGTCTAAAGCTGAGCCGTCAAGAAAGGCGCCCTTAATCTCCATTGCCGGAACCTTCTTGATCCAATCGACCATCTCTTTCGCAACATCAACGATACTATCACCACCGTAGGCAATAGCACAGGGACCGCTAAAAAGCATTGCCGCCTGTTCCATCTTTTGATTGCACAATGCTTTCCTAAACAACGAGTTCTTAACTACTGACAATCTGATATTTTTTCCGTTAAGCTCGCCTCGCATTATATTATTGTCAACTCCCCCCACGCCTTTAGTGTTGATAATCAAAAAATCTTTGATGTGTTCATTGACAATTTTCTTTTCCAGTTCCGACTGAAGTAAATCTTTCACGTATTTGCTCATTTTTCGTATCCCGCATTTCGTGCCGTGTTATCGATAATTCAATAATCAGTAATCAACTGTTATGCCGGGGCTCATTGTCGCAGATACACACATTTTTTTGATGTATGTACCTTTGGTCGCCGCCGGTTTGATCTTCTTTATATGCGAAACGAACGCCTCGAAATTTTCTACCAGTTTTTCGGTCGCGAAGCTTTGTTTTCCAATTACTACATGGACATTACCGCCCGGATCATTCCTAAACTCGACCTTGCCTGCTGCAAATTCGGCTACTGCGGGTGCAACATCCATAGTTACAGTGCCGTTCTTAGGCGATGGCATCTTTCCCTGGGGTCCGAGCATGCGGCCGAGTTTGCCTACTTTGCCCATCACCTTCGGCGAGGCGATAGCCACATCGAAGTCCATCCAGCCATCCGTAACTTTTTTAACTAGCTCATCGCAGCCGGCTTCAATAGCGCCGGCTTTTCGAGCCGCCTCAATATCCGAATCATCACAGAAAGCGATAACCTTTTTCTGTTTACCTATCCCGTTAGGCAGGGATATCGAGCCTCGAACCAACTGATCTGCCTGCTTCGGGTCTATGCCTAAGTGCAGCACGCATTCGATGCTCTGGTCAAACTTCACAGATTTAAATGACTTAACTTTTTCGACAGCCTCCGTTAAGCTAACTGTCTCTTTGTTTAGTTGCTGCGATTCTTGTTTATATCTTTTACTTCTAACTCGCATAGCTCATATCTCGTATCATGTACAAGTTCTTTACTAATCAATTATTTCCACGCCCATACTTTGTGCGGTACCTCTTATAATTTTTTCCGCCTGATCCAGGTCGTACGCGTTCAAGTCCTTGAACTTGGTCTCGGCGATTTTTCGCACTTGCTCGGCACTTACTTTTCCTACCTTCTCTTTATTTGGGATACCGCTACCCTTTGCTATTTCGGCTGCCTGTTTCAACAATACCGCCGCCGGAGGGCTTTTGACTTCAAAAGTAAAACTTTTGTCCGCAAAGACGGTTATTACGACTGGTACGATGGTTCCGTTCAGGCTCTTCGTTCGCTCGTTGAACTGCGAAACGAATTGACCTATATTTACCCCGTGTTGACCTAAAGCAGGCCCGACCGGAGGAGCCGGCGTTGCTTGGCCGCCTTTCGCCTGCAATTTAATTTTTACCAATACTTCTTTTGCCATAATCTCATATCTCTTGCTCTATTTATTGAGGATTGAGTTACAAATCATGCTTTCTCAATCTGCCAATACTCAATGTCCAGCGGCGTACTTCGGCCGAAAATCGAAACAATTACCTTAACAATCCCTCGCTCAGGATCAATCGAATCGACAACGCCTTCAAAGTTTTCAAACGCTCCTTCTCTAATCTTAATCATATCACCCTTCTTAAACTCGACTCTGATGCTTGGTGCTCCTTCAGGCTTTGTAGCCTCATCAAGCATCTTTGCCACCTCCGTATCCCGCATCGCAGTTGGAAATCCTTCCGTGCCAATAAAATCTCCAACGCCAGACGTCCCCTTGATCATGAACCAGGCTTTTTCCGGTACCCTGCCATCCTCTGTCGACTCCATTTCCATAAAAACATAGCCGCGATACTTGGGTTTTGTCTGGACCATCTGTTTACTGCCACGAATACGTTTAATCTTGTCAATAGGAACCTCTATCCTTCCAATAACATCCGTCAAGCCATCCTTTTCAACCTTCCGGGTAAGCGCTTCTTTGACTTGCACTTCCTTATTTGACGCAACTCGCAAAACGTACCACTGCATATTAACACCTTATATTATATCCCTTTCGAGATACGATTTAGCTCAGAAGCCATGTAAACAATGTTCTAAAACCAATATCTGTAGTTCCAAGAAGTACTGCCATCAAAATGACAAACATAATAACTATAAATGTCGATACGGCTATTTCCTGCCTGCTCGACCAGCTAACCTTTTTCATTTCGCCTTCAGCGGCGATTAAAAAATCAGCAAGTGACGGCTTATTAACCAACCAGAAAATCAAAAGGGCCAAGATAACAAACAAGCCGGCAGGCACCATAGTCTCAACCCACAATCCTATGTCGCCGGCCTGCAATTTTTTGTAAAGCTGCAAACAACCCAATCCCGCAATTATCGCTATGGCAAAAGCACTGCAGAGCCTTGTATATTTGCCCTGACCACGTTTGTAAATATCGAAAACCATATCGACCTCATATCTATTAAACAGGAGCGAATCTACCAGCCTCTCATCTCGCCTCATTCTTCAAAACAGGCCAGGGAGGAATCGAACCCCCAACCTTCGGTTTTGGAGACCGACGCTCTGCCAATTGAGCTACTGGCCTATTTAATTGACCATTTATTTTTTTTTGTTGATTATCTGCAATCGCTTAAACGCCAAAATATGTACTCTTCGTTATTTCGATTATTTGCGTCGTATCTTGTGAACAGTATGCTTACGTTCATTTTTGCAGAATTTTTTGAGTTTTATTTTGGGCGTACCTTCTGCTACACTAACACTTGTGCGATAGTTTCTGTTGCTGCACTCGCTACATTCAAGCCAGACATACTCCCTTTTGCTCTTCTTTTTTGCCATAAGATTCATCCCAACCAAGCAGGGCTAATTACCTATGAATTCTCCGGTTACCATTCAGATAGCCGCCTGGACACGTTTGGCTGGTTTTAGCACCCTTTTATTGACGCTCACAGATTCCAGATAGTTATTTTATTCAATAATCTTCGTTACCACACCAGCCCCGACTGTCCGGCCGCCCTCACGAATAGCAAAGCGAAGGCCTTCTTCCATAGCGATTGGGTTAATAATCTCCACGTCCATCGCGATGTTATCACCAGGCATACACATCTCGGCAGTCTTGCCATCCCTGCTCATTAACGCATGAACCGAACCGGTTATATCGGTTGTTCTGAAGTAAAATTGTGGCTTGTATCCTGAGAAGAACGGCGTATGGCGACCGCCTTCCTCCTTGGTTAGAACATAGACCTCAGAATGAAACCTGGTATGTGGCGTAATGCTACCGGGTGCGGCGACAACCTGTCCCCGTTCCAAATCCTTCTTTTCAACGCCTCTTAAAAGCAAACCGACGTTATCGCCGGCCTGGCCTTCATTGAGCGTCTTATTAAACATCTCCACCCCGGTAACAACTGTCTTGCGTGTTTCTTTTGCAAGCCCAACGACTTCGATCTCCTCGCCGGTATGGACGATACCTCGCTCAACCCGGCCTGTACCGACCGTGCCACGGCCTTTAATACTGAAAACATCCTCGACCGGCATAAGAAACGGTTTGTCAACATCACGTTCAGGAAGCGGGAAATAATCGTCGACCACCACCATCAGTTCGTCAATGCACTTGCAGGCCTCATCATCTTTGCCTTCGCATTCCATTGCCGCCAAAGCCGATCCTCGAATGATAGGAATATCATCGCCGGGGAATTCATACTTGTTCAACAGATCTCTTGTCTCGAGTTCGACCAAATCGATCAACTCAGGATCATCAACCTGGTCCACCTTGTTCAGAAAGACCACAATATACGGCACATTAACCTGACGGGCGAGAAGGATATGCTCGCGAGTCTGGGGCATAGGGCCGTCGCCGGCTGCCACTACCAGGATAGCCCCGTCCATCTGGGCCGCTCCGGTAATCATGTTCTTGATGTAGTCGGCATGGCCCGGGCAATCCACATGAGCGTAATGGCGATTAACCGTCTCGTACTCTATGTGCGCAGTATTTATTGTAACGCCGCGCTCTCTTTCTTCCGGAGCATTGTCGATATCTTCAAACTTTTTGACATTACCGCTACCGGCCTTCTGCGCCAGCCGCATTGTTATTGCAGCCGTCAACGTTGTTTTGCCGTGATCGATATGACCAATAGTTCCAATATTAATATGTGGTTTTGTCCGTTCAAATACCGCCTTAGCCATCTTAATATAAACCTCCAATGTGCTGGGTTAGTATTTAATACTCCCTACTATTTATTTCTAAAACTACTTTTCAACTTCTATAATTAACTCACAGCCAAGACCGCTTTTTCCCTTGCATCAAAAAACTTCGGCTAAAGCTCTTTTGATGCCGGACAAGCTATCTTGGCTCGACCGCTTGCATTTAGCTGCTGATGGGGCTTGAACCCATGACCTCGTCCTTACCAAGGACGCGCTCTACCACTGAGCTACAGCAGCAATACCCAATCCACCGACCGACACTGCTGTAGTGAACCGAGCTAAAAACCACCTTCATATCCGGCAAATAACGATAGATATAAAATAAAATACTTTATTCCTACTCAATTTGCCTGTAAAAAGCGCGCAGAAACTTATTATTTTCAACAGCTTTCTAATATAAACCACGTAAACTATCTGATTGGCAGAAAAAGTGCAAACATAAAAATAAAAAAAAAACGAAAAAAACAAAAATATTTCGATTATTGTTCCTTTTTTACACAAAAGTATATCAACATAGCTTTTAACTACCCAGCAGTAACATCTTTGCCGGTAAACGGCGGAAGCCGCCCAACTCTGATTAGAAAGAGACCTTTAGTTCCTGCCCTGACTCGATGTCAAAAAATGCATATCGGCAAAATCCATAAACTGCCGCCAGTCGTACTCGGTCAGACTATGCCTACCGGAACGGACGTGGTAGCCGATTGCGCTTGTTTTTATAGGTCTATCAAGACCGGGCATCCAGTCAGCCCCCAATCCTTTACCATCCAGCAACCGATAAACAGGATCGGCATGTTTGCACGCCAGGAACTCACCTTTCGGATCGGCCCACAAGTCCTCATCTGCACTGGTTACATAAACCGGACGCGGTGCAATCAGCGCAATAAGCATGTGTTGATCGACAGGCAGATCGTCTTCCTTGCCGTTGTATTTCCTGAAATTCTCGCAAAACCAGTGTGGAAAGCTCGTATTTATGCGCCCTACGGTTTCGCCGAATTTCCGCCGACTCAGGGCCGCCCCACCGCAACCGGAGTCATTTGAAATCACAATTGCGAACCGCTCGTCCCGAGCCCCTGCCCAAAGAGCCGTCTTGCCCAGACGCGAGTGCCCGAGGACGATTACGCGATTATGGTCAATTTCAATGTCGGTCTCAAAATAGTCCATGGCCCGGCTAAGACCCCACGCCCAGGTACAGATTGATCCCCATGCATCGGATGCCCTTTTTCCTTCTTGAAGTTTGTCAAAAGCGGGGTGTACTCCATTTTTAAAGCCATCGTGAAAGTCCGGATCGATATCTCCATAATAGATTGTGGCCAGGCCGTAGCCTCGCTTGAGAATTTCTTCGACTGGAAACCGCAAGGAGGCTTTGCCTCTGGAGTCAGCCGCGGCACGATTGTTCACGATTCCGGATCCCGGGCGCATCCAACTGCCGGACAGCTTGATAGCCGGATCGGAGTGAATCGTATGATTGCCGCCGAAATTCAAGATGACGAAGGTCGGAATAGGCTTTTTTCTGTCATTTGGCAAATATATTAGGATATCCATCCCTGGCCCATCCTGCCTGCCTGTAAAGCTGACTGCCACTTGCTTACGCGTGGCCAGACCGCCCAACGCTCGCCGCTCAAGGTCGAAAACCTTGAATGTCATATCCTTTGGCCGGCCGATTGGCGAGCGACCATAAACGTAAGTCCGGAAAAGTTCGAGCACTTCCGGCCGGCGCCTTGCCTTCCAGGCTTGAGCATTGGTCACTTTCGTACCGTCGGACATCAAAAGCGGGTCAGGCAAAGTGTATTCCGGGACTTTCTGCTCGTCATAATTAGTCTCGGAACGCCTTTGCGTAAGTTTAGCAACTAATTCAGGAGACGCTTTCCAACCATCTTTGTCCATGCCGCCTAAGCATAAATCTTCGGCGAGAAAACAAACAACACTGAAAATAGTTAACGATACTACGAGTATTTTGCCGTTAATCATAAAAAACCTCCAAACTTCACAAATCACACGATTATAATCAGCCTTAATATAACCAGTCAATCCTTAAAATGCCGATTCATTGCTAAAGCTTTCAAGGACACTTAAAACCCGGGCCTTGTCGGCTGTAAAGTATGCTGTACAAGAAAATCCACGAAACCTTCATACAAGGATTCACGGGCAAAAATGCAAAACAATCTATTACCATCCAGCCAGGTAAGAGCCGACCTCTCTGGTTGGAGTATCGCACAAAATCCAGAATTTCTTCGGCTTCATTGTATATGGATTGAAGCGGACTCCGTCATCTTTGAGGAATTCTGCGGCAGCCGCCGTATATGTCTCTCCCGCAGATATATTTGGGACTCTCAGACTGAAACGGGCCTTCGTAGTTACCGAAATAATTTCCAGTTTGACATTTTTCCAATCAAACGAATCATTATTAGAAATGATAAATCTTGCCCCCGGATAAATAACTTTTGCATTCAACTTCACAGTCGAACGCCGGCCCGAACTATCAACATCGGATATGCGTTTTCTGCCGGAGGTGCCGTAAAAAAATACAGCACCAACCAGAATTAAAACAACAACAACTTTTATTAAAAGGGGATTCCGGATTCTTCGAGCGACTCGGACATCCTGTACGTGAAGTTGCTCAAGGCGCTTATGAACAGATTCTTCGTTCAACTCTGCCCCACAGAAGAAACACCTGGTAGCTGCAGCATCAATCTCCTGGCCGCAAAATGGACATTTCTCCGTTCCCATTTCCGCTCTCACAAAAACATCGCTATTCCGATACGAAACGAATATTATAAAGCTGAAGAGCAGTCGCGTAACACATTGTAAAATTAAGTTTTACCAATCCAAAGATACGATGTCCGGGTATTGCCTCAACAGAGATTAAAGAGACATTGATTGCTTCTTTCACCTACAGTTACCCTCTAATAAGGCTAACTACTCTGCTGATTTTGGTTTATCCGGCTCTTTAGCTTTGCCCAGAAGGTCTGTCCAACTCTTAAGTTTTTGGTTCCATTGCGGCCTGCCTTGCGGAACTTTTATAGCGACTAATACTTTAAGAACTTCATTCGGATCGGCGCCGAGCGGTGGTTTGCTGAAATAATTGTCAATCGACTGTACAACAATACTGTTAGGGTCTAAGTCTCCTTCTTTCAGGCAACTCTTCACCAACTCGGCTGTACGCTCCGGCTTTGCCCCTTTCAAGCATGCATCCAAAAGATTCGGCAAAATCGCCTTTTTAGCTTCCGGCGTCTGGGCCATTTCATATAGAATGCTCAAATAACCTTCGGCTTTTTCATATTGGCCCGTTTTATGATACAGACCGGCTAATTTCTCACGTATCTCCGGCATGTACTCGCTATTGCCCTTCGCACTTTCCGCTATCTCAAGAAAATCGATTTTTTGCTCATCGGACAACTTGGTTTTGCTCTGTACGGTAAGTTTGTCCATCCATTCTTTCAGGACGCCGGTATCGGAGCCAGTGAATATCTTCAGCATTGCCTGCCAGGCCGGATCGCTTTCAGAGTTTAATCCGATTTTTTCCGCCAGCCAATTCAAGTCTTCTTTACCACCTACCTCATGAGCAAGAGCGATAATTTTCTTTTTTAGTGTGATACTGGGATCATTGATAAAATCACTTCTTAGCTGTTTTAG
>DAOVMB010000523.1 GCA_030630905.1 Sedimentisphaerales bacterium | reverse complement strand
GATATCATTGCTTCCGGTTTCGGCGGGCAGCCCGGCACATAAGCGATAATTGCATTGGGGTCTATTTCTCTGATTATTTTATCCACAGGTCCGACCATATGATAACCGCTATAGAATATTCCTTTGTCACAAGCACACGCACCTATTGCAAAAACAACGCAGGGCTTTGAAGTCTGGCGATATACTTCCCGGAGCCGAGGTGCCGCCTGGGCAGTTACCCCACCGGTTACCAACAGAGCATCAGCGTGCCGGGGAGAACCGACTAATTTGATACCAAACCTCTCAACGTCAAATTTCGGAGTCAGCATATTCACAATCTCAATGTCGCAATTGTTGCACGCGCCGGTATTAACGTGAAATACCCATACCGATTTTTTCAACGACCACATTTTCAAGCTCATAAATTCACCCCTTCGGCTTCGCTCAGGACAAGCTTACAGCCAGTGGATGTCATAATAATAGCCTATGGATGCAAGTATGATCGCGGCCACCAGAGCAATACCGCAATACACCCAGAAAAATTTCATCGCCTGGTCTATCCGTAAACGCGGATTCGTATTTTTAATGAGAATCAACAATACCAAAATCAACACATACTTGCCCAGTCCCAGCCAGATGCATAATCCGATGAAGAGCACCAGTGACAATACATCCATCAGCTTGCTTCGATCCGCCAGCAATCTGGTGCCGGCAAAAGCCAGCAAGGCCACGATGACCACAAGTATGACGATTCCCGCCGACGGCAGATTAGGATGGAAGCCGCCGAGAAATACCATCGCCAAAAAGAACGGCAGGGCTACGAGCATCATTGCATGCATGAGCTTCCATGCGGCCAGTAAAGCTCCGGAATATTCCATCAGGACGCCGCTGCCAAGCTCGGCCTCGGCCTCTGCGATATCGAACGGAACGAATCCGAGTTTTGCCTGGACACATAACAAAGCCGCCAAAAATGCCAACATCCCGGATATACTCAAAGCAGGTGTCTGCTGGGCGATTGCCGCCAGACTGAGCTGCTCGCCCGGCCCCACCGAGCCGGCGGTCTTTATCAATACTACAACAAAGGCCAGAATAAGCGGCAGCTCATAAGCCATCACAAGTTTCATTTCTCTGCCCGTGCCGATCGATGCATGCGGACTGGCGCTTGCGCTGCTGCCGAGAATCAATGCCAGCGACGGGATTACCATCAAATAAATAGCGACAATAACATCGCCGACAAAAGCCGTCTGAGCGACCGTGATACGCAGGAGCATGAGCGAAAGCAGCAATGTGCCGGCCAGCCCCACAAGAGGCGCCATGAGAAACACGGTTCTCTGAGCGTCCTGCGGAAGCAGGATTTCCTTGCCCATCAGCTTCATCACATCGTATGCCGGCTGCAAAAGCGGGGGGCCTACGCGCCACTGAACCAGAGCACTGACCTTGCGGACGATCCAGGAGGCGATCAGACCGAACACAACGATCACGGGAACAACAATAATCCAGAATAGGATGTTCGTCAATTGATTACTCATTTCTTTGCCTTTTCTCTCAAAAATGGCTCCCACAAGCCACCGCCGGAGACCTTGGCAACGATTCCTTCGAAGACCTCCACCATATCTCCTTCTACGGTGATGTCCTGGTAATCGATGCTCCCGTCCCTGCAGGTCTCCACGCACAGCGGTTTTTCGCCCGGCTCCAACCTGTCCCTGCATACGTCGCATACGCTGCTGGGAAAGGGTATCAGATCGGTGTAAATCGTTCCGAACGGACAGGCAATCGCGCAGGTGCCGCAGCCGGTACACAACATGTTCGCCCGTTTCAGCACGCCGGCGTCGTTGAGTTCGCTCGGCACCTTCTCCAGGGCATCCTGGGGACAGGCGCTCACGCACGGCGCCGACTCGCACCGGCGGCAGATCAAAGCGAAACGAATCATCTCCAGCAGCGAGTCGATTCCTTTGTTCCCCGGATGATGCTTGTACGAGCACTGAACCTCAGATTCATCCTGAAGCTTGCATTTTGCCAAATCGATTATTAACTTCGCACCCATAATTTCGTATCTCGTATTTCGCTTCACATGCGTTCGATTTCAGTCCCAAATATTCGGGTACTTATCTATCTGGTCATACGTAAAGACAGGGCCGTCCTTGCAAACGTAATACTTGCCGAGCATACAGTGGCCGCACTTGCCGATACCGCAGCTCATATTCTTTTCCATCGAAAGGTAAATCTGGCTACCCTTAAAGCCGAACTCTAACATCTTCATCGTTGCGAATTTCATCATGATCGGCGGGCCGCAAACGACCGCTACGGCGTTTTTTACATCCACGTCGTCCTTTGCGCAGATAGTAGTGACAACGCCGATGTTGTCTTTCCACTGGCCGTCTGCTTCGTCAACGGTCAGCTTCATATTTACACCCTCAATTTTTTGCCAAGAGCCGAAGAGCATGTTCTTGTAGATAAAATCATCGGGCGTCTTGGCTCCGTACCGGCAAACCACGGACTTGAAATCCTTAATTCTGTCGACGAGAGTCAAAAACAG
>DAOVMB010000160.1 GCA_030630905.1 Sedimentisphaerales bacterium | reverse complement strand
CTTGGGCCTGCCGAGGTGGCTCATAAGAATCAGCGAGCCGCCGCCCTCTAATATCTTCTTTATCGTAGGCAGCGCCTTAACGATCCGGTCATCGCTGGTAATGTTGCAGTCATTGTCCAGCGGCACATTAAAGTCGCACCGCATCAGAACTTTTTTGCCCTGCACATCAATATCAGCAACAGTTTTCTTTGCCATGCTATCCACCCTAAAAATTTCTTGTGCCATCTCTGCCAAAGGAAAAAGTCTCCATTTAGCCCCGTGTTTTACGCGGAGCTTTAGCTTCATAATTCTAAATTTCTTGTTCGATAGTCGCTACTCAGACTACATCGCGGCCATTTTTTCCATAATATCGACGCTGCGATTCGAATAGCCCCACTCGTTGTCGTACCAGCTTACGACCTTCACGGTTTTGTCGATGACTATCGTGCATAGAGAATCAAAGATGCTCGAAGCAGGGTCGTTGACGATGTCACTACTGACAATCGGCTCATCGCAATAGACCAGGATGCCCTTCATCGGCCCTTCCGCGGCGGCTTTCATCGCCGCATTGACGCTATCGACTGTGACGTCCTTCTTAACGTTTACCACGAGGTCAACGATGCTGCCTACCGGGATGGGAACTCGGATCGCAAAACCATCCAGCTTGCCGGCAAGTGCGGGAATGACTGTGCCGATGGCCTTAGCAGCACCGGTGCTGGTGGGAATAATGTTCGCCGCAGCGGCACGGGCTCGACGCATATCCGAGTGGATCATATCAGCCACTTTCTGGTCATTGGTATAAGCGTGAATAGTTGTCATCACACCCTGCTCGATACCAAAGGTATCGTTGAGAGTCTTGGCCAAAGGTGCAAGGCAGTTGGTCGTACAGCTTGCGTTGGATACGCATTTGACGTCACTTGTGAGCTTCTCATCGTTAACACCCAGGACGATTGTCGCATCGATATCATCCTTGGCCGGGACGCTTAGCATGACCTTTTCGGCGCCGGCTTTAATATGGTCTGCATAACCGCCTTTAGGAGACGAAGCCAAGCGAAACAGTCCCGTTGATTCCAGAACCACTTTCACCCCCATGTCCTTCCAGGGCAGCTCAGCGGGATTCCTGACAGATAGAACCTTGATGGTTTTGCCGTTAATGACCAATGCATCATCTTTTGCCTCGACCGTTCCGCCCCATTTGCCCATCACGGTGTCGTATTTGAACAGATGTGCAAGGCTCTTCGCATCCGCGAGGTCATTGATAGCGACGAGTTCCAATTCGCTTTTTCTTTGCATAATAATTCTTGCTACGGCCCTGCCGATCCGGCCGAAACCATTAATTGCTACCTTTGTTGCCATTTCGTACTTCTCCTTATTTCAATTCTAAAACGCGATTTTTTCTGATTTACGCCCCTACCAAGTATTAGTATGGGACAAACGAGAGAGCCACTTTATGTGTTCTCTGCCCCGCTGTCAAGTATTTCTTCCAAATTTAAGAATCCCCCCACTTTCCGGCCAATAAACATTATCAAAGATTATTTATGTAATATTCTGTAACATAATGGCTCCCCGCGCAATTATATCTGCGACAATGGTTGGTGCTATGGCAAAACTTGTTCAGCGTTCGGAAGATAACGATTTGGTCCTCAGGGCCAAAACACAGGCTGAGGCTTTGGGTCGGTTGTACGAAATGTATTACGAGCGAATCTTCCGATTCTGTGTTCACCGGCTCTTTAACAAGGAAATAGCCGAGGATGTAACTTCGGCGGTCTTTCTTCAGGTAGCCCACGGGATACGCGGTTTCAAAGGCCGAAGCGAGCAGGATTTTCGCAACTGGCTGTATGCCATAGCAGCCAACCAGGCGAACGCCTATATCAGAAGAACATCCCGGCGTAAAAAGTTGCTTGCTGAGGCAGCCGGCTCAACAAGACCGGCGACCGCCGGCAGCGCCGATATATCGTCCGAGCCGGACTGGCCGAGGCTTTATGCCGCCATCCTCAAGCTAAAGCCGCAGCACCAGACCATTGTCACACTAAGGTTCTTTGAAAACTTCTCATACGAACAGATATCACAGATTTTAGACGTTAAAGAGGCAACTCTTCGCGTAACGTTGCATAGAATACTTAACCAGTTACGAAACCAATTACAGACCGTTTTCGACGGAGAAATATAATGTTCAAAGACGAAGCCGATTTTGAAAAAGTCGTTGGTCGGCTGAATATCGATACCGAGCCGAATCCGGCGCATCGAGAAAAACTGCGCCGGCGGATGCTCTCTGTCTTCAACGAGGCCGAGCAGGAACCCGCAACACGGACAATCGTCTTTCGAACATTAAGGAGAATAACCATGAAAAGTCCAATTACAAAAATAGCCACAGCGGCGGTGATTATTATTGCAATTTGCATCGGCATACATTATCTGGGCGGCTCGATCGACGGCGCAAGTGTCGCATGGTCCCAGGTAGTTGAGCAAATCAGCAGCTATACCAAATACAAATGCCGCCAGCGAGTAGTTCGGGAACAAGGCCCTGAATTTCCTACGATGCTGGTGTATCACCTGAATCTTTCGCAAAGACGTCAGGAAGTTGAAGACGGCACCATACATATCATTGATATGCGGGGAGAGGATGCGATAACCGTAGAACTTGATCCGGCTAACAAAAAAGCGACAGTTACAAAGCTAATTGGATTCGGCCCCAGAAAAGATCCGCATATCATTGAGATGGTCAAGCAATTCGAGCAGGAATCTACCGAAAGACTCGGCACAAAGGAGAAAAATGGAAAAATCCTGCAGGGATTCAGACATCTACCGAATAAGCACAGTGACTTCACAGTATGGGTTGATCCGGACACAAAGCTTCCGGTAGAGATAGAGCTTAAGCACGTCAACAGAGGGCAAACCATTTTCATGGATGAATTTGAATTTGATTTCGAGCTTGATCCATCCGCTTTCAGTACAGACGTTCCCGATGATTACGAAGTAAAGACAATAATTAATGACTACAGGCCGGTTGAGCCAAAAGAAATTACTGCTGAAGATATACGAAGCGGACTCTATCATACTGCATATACAATAGGAAAACTCCCGTGGATAGAAAAGCTGATTATGATACAAACTATTGATCCTCTTGGCACAAGAGCTATCGTGTATTTGATCGGAATACAGAGCAAAGATGGAAATACGATCATAATCGTTCAGGGAGAATATTATGACGGGGCGAGAATGGTTTGGATACCCGAACAGCAGCTTGTTCTTGAAACTCCCCTTGGAGCCAAATTGTATACACATCCGAATGGTGCTTTATATGCTCAATATTTTCTGGAGGCTTTCGCCAAGGCAAATCCTGAATTCTTCAATATTGAAAACATTAGTGAAGAACGATTTACCCGGATGATTGTCATGCCGGACGGAACGATTCTGGGCCTGTCGGTCAACAAACAAATGAGCGATGAAAAATTACAGGAGCTTGTCGAGTCCTTAACAGAAATTAAAGCGAATTGATTTTACATCCGCAGACTCCACAAAAACTGTATAAATACAGCAAGTTAGTGGTCTAAGTAAACAAGCCGGGCTAAGTAAGCCCGGTTTTTTATGCACAAATTCCACCTCAAAATCTGACGTAATCACAATTTTTCTTATACCAAAACATATCCGGCCACCGTCATACGTAATAGCAGCAATAGATTATTTCCATATCAGGCACATAAGGAGCACAATTATGAAAAGCTCGATTATTAAACTTTCAGCTATGGGAATCATCGTCGTGATAATTATTGGCGTGTACCACTTCAAACTGTTCGATTCAACTGCCAAAATCACCGATTCACCAGAAATAGTCAGTGAATCACCCGCCGTAACCACTCCTAAGTTAGTCCCGATCGACATTAAGATACCCAAACCAATGTTTATATCATGGCCTCACTACAAAGATATGCCAAACTTAGAAAAACCGTCTGGTAAACCTCGCCCCCCTTTTATGGCACCTGTAGGGACAAAAAACATTGCGCTAGAAAAACCGGTTTTCAGTACTGACAAAGATCCTATCATGGGTAAGGTAGAATTGATTACCGATGGCGATAAGGAAGCCTTTGACAGCAGCTATGTGGAATTTGGCCCATTTTTACAGCATTTCACTATCGACCTTGAAGTCAGACATAATATTTATGCTGTTGTAATGTGGCATTACCATAGGCAGCAACGCGTTTATTATGATGTAGTAGTACAGGTTGCCGATGATCCTGATTTTGTCACGAATGTAAGAACTCTGTTCAATAATGATATCGATAACTCGGCCGGCTTGGGCATCGGTAAAGACATGCATTATGTTGAAACCCATGAGGGCAAACTTATAGACTGCAAGGGCGTCGAGGCTCGTTATGTCCGCCTCTACAGCAACGGCAATAGCGCCAATGAACTGAACCACTATGTCGAGGTGGAAGTTTACGGCAAGCCCACACGATAGGATGAGCTAACGTAACGTAAATCAAACCGCATAGGAAGTCCACAGGATGCCTTGCGGCGTAAACCTGCCCGTCCTTGACCGTGCTTCGCTCCGATGGGGATAATAGAGAATCGAGCATCCGGCGTCGAGTACCCAGTAATTAGTCACGGAGATTTTTTTGAAATTTGCTTGAAATCCAACATGTAATATGATATAATATACATATAACATACGTTTTGTGTGCAGTCTGTGGAATGGAATAGGATGGTGTTCTGTTAAAAAACTTAACAATATGTCATTGCGAGGCCCGAAGGGCCGTGGCAATCTCTTTCGTTATGAGTAGGAATAATATCGCGGCGTTTGAGATTGCTTCGCCGAGTTTATCCTGAGCAAAGTCGAAGGGCTCGCAATGACAGAATTTGGACTTTTGTTCTCTAAAAAGTAAAAAACAGTAAATTGGGGCAGCGCCGAGCAGGGCTATTTGAAAAAACAAAGCCAATTTTTAAAAACCGAAACAAACACAACTACCTACAGAATAAGGGATTATGTGAGTTTTAATGTTTTCAGACTACAAAAAAACAAAGCCAAACAAAGCCAATTTCAAGGTTCGGCAACACCGTCATGGCGGTGGGTGAAAAAAAAGACTCTCTTAGCCCCCACCCCTGAGGTGGGGGTTTCCTTGCCCCTGCGGCGGGGGTTTCCCCGCCCCTGCGGCGAGGCCAACCGGCCAGGTAAATATCCTTTTTTTCTTATTTTCCTGTCGCAAATCCGTCCAAACACGCACTATATACCGAGAACAGTAATTCTTTGAGAATTAGAGGTGCTAAGATGTCAGAGAATGACAAATTCTATGTTGAGCGATGTTTGGATGGCCATCCGGATGATTATCGCTACCTTGTGCGACGCTATCAGGGGGTCTTGTTAGCCAACCTGGCCGGCAAGTTGGGCGACAGAGACCGTGCTGAAGAAGCCGCACAGGAGGCACTCGTAAGGGCCTATTTCAATATGGGCAAACTAAGAAAGCCGGATTCGTTCTTTTCCTGGCTGCTCGGTATCGCCGACCGCGTCGCCAAAGAGCACGAAAGAAAAGAACAAATCCAACGCCAGCGCGAAATCGTCCGCTCATCACTTCAAGAATCTTCCGGCACCGAACTCTCACAGGATTATGCTCTCGAATCGGCAATCGCCGAACTGCCCGAGGCATTCAGAAAAGTCATACTGCTGCGATACTACGGCGGGCACTCCTGCAATCAAATCGCAGAGCAGCTCGATATGCCGCTGGGCACAGTAACAAAAACATTATCACGGGCCTATGCCATGCTGCGCGAATCGCTGCAGCAGCAAAAGCAGGCAGAAGTTTATGAGGTGTAAAAATGAATTGCGCAGAATCTAAAGAACTATTGGTCGCATACGTCGAAGGACTCCTGGAAGAATCTCAGAAACAGGCAGTTGCAGAACACCTGAAGGACTGTTCCTCTTGTCAGGCCGAATTGAAAGAGCTGACGGGCCTTCACGACCGCCTCGTGACGAACGGCAAAGCTCTGGCCCAAAGCAACCTTGAAAAAGATGTTATGAACCAGGTTATACGAGAACAGAACGTAAGGCTCAAAACAGCCGCAAGAACTGTAGGGTGGGGCTCTGCCCCACCATCCGGCATCGGTGGGCCAAGGCCCACCCTACAAATAAGGAGAACAATCATGAAAAGTCCAATCACAAAACTCGCCGCCGCTACGGTGATAATTATAGCCGTGTTTATTGCTTTCAATGAGTTCGGCGCTTCTACTCCGGCTTTTGCTGATATCGTTCGGCCGTTACTTACCGCCCGCACCGCCACTTATAAGATAACCCTCAACATGGAAGGCGTACCGCCGCAAACCCGTGATTGTATGTTTAT
>DAOVMB010000286.1 GCA_030630905.1 Sedimentisphaerales bacterium | reverse complement strand
GAGTGGGTTATCCCATTGCAGGCTTTTGCCGATCAGGGCATCAACCTGAGCAATATCGACAGGATCGCTATCGGTCTTGGAACCCAGGGCAACATGACGACACCCGGCGGTTCGGGCAAGATGTTCTTTGACGATATTCGGCTATATCGGGCTGCTCCGTAAGCCCGGATTAATCCGGCAATTGAGACTGAGTGGTTGATGCGGCAGGTTTGCATAAGTTTGGGGCCTATACTGATTGATTCGGTATGGGCTCCGATATTATTTGCTTTTTTGTTGCCGGGTTGATAAGAGCGTCACACCGTAAATGAGAGAAACTCCCGGGTGAGCAATTTCGTGTATCTGCCGGGCTTGCCGTCTCCGATTACCTTGTCGTCGAATCTGACCACGGCAACGGTGTCCTGTGTGGTTGAGGCGACCAGAAGCTCGTCCGAATCGGCCGCCTGCTCGACCGTCAGCGATTTCTCGACGATTTCCAAGCCGATATTCCTGCCGGCTTTGATGGCAAATTCGCGGGTAATGGACGGCAGAATATTCGCGCTCAGCGGGGCGGTCTGCAAAGTCTGCCCTCGGACGGCGAAAAATGCCGAGCCTGCCCCTTCGGTTATCAGTCCGGCTCCATCTACAAGAATCGCCTCGCCGCAGCCCTTACTGGCGGCATCGGTGCTGGCCAGAACGTTCGCCAGCAGGTTTAGGGATTTGATGTCGCACCGTTTCCATCGCCAGTCGGGAAAGGTCGATACGGTGATGCCCTGTGTCTTTTCTTCTGTATTGTCGGCCACCGCCGAGACGGTCAGGAAGAAATTCGGCTGCAAGTCGGCGTTCCAAACGCGGTCTCTCGGCTGCGAACCTCGGGTAATGTGAAAATATATCTTGGCGTTGGCAATTCCGGCGGCGTCAAAGGCCTTTAGAATCCGGGAACGAATCAGGTCGATATCCACGCCGCTTATTTTAATCGACGACAGGCTGCCGGCGAATCTCTGCAGATGCTCTTCGAGGGCGAAAATCTTGCCGTCATAGCTCCGCATAACCTCGTAAACGCCATCGCCGAAGAACATACCGCGGTCAAAATAGACCGGTTCAACCTCATTCACGGGCACGATTTTGTCTTGTATCATAGCTATCTGCATAAAATTGCTCCTGAAAAATACCGTCGGCCAAAATTCCAACTTCATATTCGGCAATAGAATACAAAAATATACAATAATTTGCTTTACAAAAAAAGCTGAATGTGTAAAATGTGGCCTCGATTTGAATTTTTGAGAATTTAGGAACCTGGAGTTTTTTAGAAATGTATGCAGTCATTGAACAAGGCTCAAAGCAATATAAGGTCGCCGAAGGCGATTGTTTGACTATCGATCTGACGGATATTTCGCCCGATGCCGAGACCATCGAGCTGGATAAAGTTTTGCTTATAAGCGACGGCGAAGAAGTCAAAGTTGGTACGCCGTTCATCGAAGGTGCGAAGGTGATCGCTTCTTTCCAGACCACCGCCGAAGAAGCCGTTGTAAAGGGCAAAAAGCTCTTTCCGATGCACTTTCGTAAGCGAAAAAACAGCAAAAGACGCATTGGCCACCGCCAGAAGTATCTCCAGGTGGTAATCGACAAGATCCAAGCCTGATAAGGCATAGCCTCGCAAGTAGCAATCTGAGTACGGATATCCCTTTGTTCGCTTCCCGCAAATGAAGAATGCGGATTAACACGCACCGTTTACCGATTTTGAGGTGATTTCTCATTCAGTGGGGGAATAAATAGGAAAGATTCAAATGGTGCGATTCATCGCACCCTACATGCTAACTGATTGAAAAAACATTGTTATTTTTAAGAAGATTGTTGTAAGATAGTGTTATGCAAACAGCATATATAGAAACGTCAGTAGTAAGCTATCTTGCAAGTCAACCGAGTCGGGATTATCTTGTATCGGCTTGCCAGCAGGCAACACATATCTGGTGGACTAATCATCGGCATAAGTATGAGTTATATACCTCACAATTGGTTGTTACAGAAGCTCGTCGTGGAGACCCAGAGGTCTCAGAGAAACGCATGGGCTACCTGAAAGGGATTCCGGAATTGCTAATCACCTCGGAGATCAGAGATATGGCTGCCGCTTTAATTGAACAGGGAGCGTTGCCTAAGAAAGCGGAAGCAGATGGGCTACATATAGCTGCTGCGGCTGTTCACCGAATCGATCTTCTTTTGACCTGGAACTGCCGGCATATCGACAATCCCTCAACCAAGCCAATTGTCCGCTCGGTTTGTACGATCCAGGGTTATAGATGTCCGGAAATATGCACGCCTATTGAACTTTTGGAGGCGTTGAACGATGAAGAATGAAATCTTACAGGAAATCTGGCGCAACCGGGACGAGTTTGCCAAAGAGCACAATTATGATCTGGATGCAATGGTCGCCGCATTACAAGAGATGGAGAAACATCCCCTGACACGAACCGTCGATCGTCGCAAGCAAGCATCGTCAAAAACGGCTGATCCCGGTCAAAAGAAATCCGGTTAAGTCGTCTCGCCGTCTCAGCAAGGAAGGCACCATCGAAGATGCCTCGAAGCTGATGGATTTCTAAGACGAAGCGAAGAGATAAAAAGATTGATCGGTGGGCCAATACCGTAAGGCATCCTCAAGAGAGGACCACTCTACATAAACAGTTTGTGCAGACTTGTAAAATGCGTTATTGATTACTCATCAATCAACAATTAGTTGTTATTGGTAGCTTGTTCTTTTCTTATCTTAGCGGTAGGGTGCGATGAATCGCACCAATAATGAATAGAATAGAATCATGCCTGATTATAGACGATGGTTTCGTGCGGGCGGAACATGTCATTGACTATTTACGATTTACTATTGACTATTGTTCTGCGTTCTCTGCGACCGAGCCTTTTGGTGGGGCAAGCCGCCACCCTACTTATCCGTCTGTCCCTACGCCGCACGCGATACGCAATCCGCACGACGCAATACGACCAATCATCCATCGCTGTCTCACGGAGATTTTTTCAAATTTCTTTTTGTATTAAACTTGTGGTATGGTATAATGTTTATCAAACATACGTACGTTGTATGACGTATGTAGTATGTGGTGTGTTGAATGAAGAATGTAGAATTGAGAATGGTGAATCCGGCGGGCTTAATCGGTTACACTTCTTTGCCTTCACACATTACTTACCTTTGTGGTTTAGTGCCTCCGTGGCTAATAGTCTATTTGAAAAAACAAAGCCAATTTTACAAGAGTTAAAATGAATGTTAATGCTTATGATATAAGGGATTATGGCAAAATATCGCGGTTTTGGGCGGCGAAAAAACAAAGCCAATCAAAGCCAATTTGCCTATCCATAAAGGAGTAGAATGCTGAAGTCTGGTATGATCCTTTCGGATAAAATGCGAACCTTGAGTCGATTACAGGGCACATAATAGATAGTATGAAAGATAACACCGAACAAGATTGGGTACAGCGAGCAAAGCAGGGCGAAACCGCTGCTATTGCCGAACTTTTTCGCCGTTATTGGCGAGCGGCCCGGGCGGCGGCTTATGGCGTTACGGGAGATTTTGCCCTGGCCGAGGATACGGCCTCGGAAGCTTTTTATGCCGCGATTGAGAGCCTACCGGACTTGAGAGATGTGCAGCGATTCGGCCCCTGGTTGCGCACTATCGTGGTCCGTACGGCACGGCGGCAAAAGGCGAAAACGTCGAAAGAAAACGGTGCCGAGCTTCAAACACTGCCCGATGACGGGGCTTCGCCGCCGGGAGCCCATTTGGAGCGGCAGGAACTGGCAGCCCTGATCCATGAAGCGGTGGGGCATCTTTCCGAGAACTTGCGCGAGGCTGTGGTTTTGTTCTATTTCGAAGGTTACAGTCTCAAAGAAGCAGCACACTTCTTGGACGTTCCGGAAGGCACGCTCAAGCGTCGTTTGCATGATGGCCGCCAGCGGCTTCGGGATGCCGCCGAGCAAATCCTCAAAGGAGCAAAGCCGATGAATGCCAAACGGGAACAAATCCTCCAGCAGCTAAAAGATGCTTCGGAAGAAGGTATCCAATCAGAAGCCTTCTTTCAAGCCGTGCGTCAGGCCCTGAGTTTGCGCCCTGCGTCCAACGATCTGCTGCGAAAGATCATGCAGAGCAAAGACACGAGAGGGGGGATGTTGTCGCAAATGAAGCAGGGCGGGCGTTTGAGCGATTCCATGTCACTGTTATGGAAACGGACCGAACCGCTGGAACTGCGGGCCGTCGAAGAACTGCTCCGGCGTTTGTCGAATGAGATTGTCCCGAACACGCCGGTGTCCTTCTGTCCCTATGAAGAACCTCGCTATCGGGCGGGCTTGCGTATGCAGCTTGGAGACGACCCTGTCCCGGCCGCCATAGGAGGCGTGCAAAATCCCTGGCCGGGACTGCCTGACGGAATCAACGTTGCTTCTGTAGTTATCTACCTCGAACCGTGGGCAACGGCCCAAACCGGCGAGGCTGTTGAGCTGGCCAACTTCTCACTGTCGGATTTTATGAAAAAG
>DAOVMB010000192.1 GCA_030630905.1 Sedimentisphaerales bacterium | reverse complement strand
GGGGCCACGTCAGGCAGTACCAGATAAGAGTGCATCCGGCCCGGCTGCTCGAATACGATCCACAGTGCTATCTCCGGCAAAGAAGTCTGCAAGGTTTTCGAGGACGAGAATATCTTTGGCATTACCGCCAGATTTGCAAAAGCCTACCGCAATGCTGTCGAGTCGATAAAGAACCTGTTGATTCGCACACCTGCCGGCTACAGGCTTGCATGGGGCGGACAGTTCGAATTGCACCAGGCGGCGAACAAGAGATTATTAATCGTTGTTCCTATCACTTTGTTTCTGGTCCTTGTGATGTTCTACGGCCTGTTCAATTCGTTCAAAAATGTACTGCTGATTATGCTCAACATTCCGTTAGCTTTGGTCGGAGGTGTTTTTGCGCTCGCTCTTTTCAGAGAGAACATCAGCATTCTGTCTTCAATCGGATTTATCGCTCTGTTCGGAATCGCCCTAACGGACGGTCTGGTTTTGATATCACGATTCGAGCATCTCAAGACACAAGGTCTGGGAATGCGGGAATCGGTTATCGCCGGGTGCTGCTCAAAGCTAAGGCCTGTCCTGATGACCACAATAACAACGTCCCTGGGTTTGCTGCCGCTGGTCATAACTACCGGTACCGGCTCGGAAGTGCAAAGGCCTCTGGCCATTGTCGTAATCGGGGGACTCGTATCTTCCACTTTATTGACTTTAATAGTAATACCAACACTTTATGAATGGGTAAATGCCAAGAAATAGCTCTATGAAACGCCATGAGAGCTTTTTTTGCGATATTAAAACAATATCCTTGCCTCGGCAGTAGATAGCAATATAATAACAACCAATAATATTTCGAATTGTAATGATCGCGTAGCGAAGCCTTGAAGCAAAAGCACACGGCATAGTCCGGTATCTGCTTCAAAGCCTACCTTCCGTATCATTTGGCTTGTTATATTTGTGCTTTTGAAAGAAAAGGTTAATGCATAGCGATAAACTTCATGCTCTGAAAATCGGGAACTTGCAAATCAATCTGCCTATAATCCAGGGAGGAATGGGAATTGGCATCTCTCTTTCGGGTCTGGCATGTGCCGTGGCCAATATGGGCGGCGTCGGTGTAATAGCCACGGCCGGAATCGGCTACACCGAAGACGACTGGAATACGAACCCCAAAGAGGCGGACAAAAGAGCCCTGCAGAAAGAAATACGAAAGGCAAAGGCCGGAACCGATGGAATCATCGGCGTAAACGTCATGGTGGCTCTTTCCGACTTTGACGATCTCGTGCAATGTGCCGTGGACGAAGAGGCCGACATTCTCTTTCTGGGCGCGGGCCTTCCGATAAGCTTGCCAAAAACGCTGCCGCTCGACAAACTCAACGAGCTGGCCACAAGGTTTGCTCCCATAGTATCTTCCGCCCGGGCCGCGGAAATTGTATTTAGGGCCTGGCAAAAGCGATACTCTCATGTTCCCGACGCCGTGGTTGTTGAGGGCCCGCTGGCCGGAGGACACCTCGGCTTTAGAAAAGAGCAGATCGATAATCCCGACTACACGCTGGAAAAGATTCTGCCGGAAGTCATTGCCGTGGTAAAACCATACGAGCAGCGATTCGGCAGAAGCATCCCGGTAATCGCCGCCGGAGGGATATATACGGGCGCCGATATTCATAGATTCATGAAGATGGGTGCCCATGCGGTGCAGATGGGAACCAGGTTTGTTGCAACTCATGAGTGCGATGCGTCCCCGAAGTTCAAGCAGGCGTATATCGATTGTAGCAGGGAAAATATCATCATCATCGACAGCCCCGTCGGACTGCCGGGAAGAGCTATCGGGGGGAAATTTTTCGACCGATTGGCCGCCGGGATCAAAGAGACTTTCAGGTGCCACTGGAAGTGCCTGAAGAGCTGTAATTTTAGAAAAGTGCCGTATTGTATCGCAATCGCCTTGACCAATGCCAGGGACGGCAACTTTGATGGAGGATTTGCTTTTGCCGGGGCTAACGCTTACCGGGTAGAGCAAATTACCAGCGTCAAAGAGCTTATCGAGACTTTGGTCGCCGAATATATGGCCGAGCAGTGCAAAGAGCCAATCACATCCGGAACTTGTGATACATAAAAAGGATAGAGGAAATTATATAACCACTTTGATCACCCTGTTTATCACCGGCCCGTCGAGCTTCGTGTTTATCCTGCTCGTGCAGTATTCTTGAGCGTATATTCGAGTCCCCTTTAGAGAGTTTATTATGTATTCAGATTATGTTCGTAATGTAGCGATAATTGCCCACGTCGATCACGGCAAAACAACGCTGCTCGACCAGCTTCTATACCAATCGGGGATGTTTCGGACCGAAGATCTCGACAAGCTGGCCGGCGGCGAGCACGGATTGATTATGGATTCGAATCCGCTCGAATGGGAACGCGGCATAACAATCCTCAGTAAAAACTGTGCTATCCACTACACGGATTCACATTGCAACGAATACAAAATTAATTTAATCGACACGCCGGGACACGCCGATTTCGGCGGCGAGGTCGAACGCGTTTTGAAAATGGCGGACGGTGTGCTGCTCCTGGTCGACGCATTCGAAGGGCCCATGCCCCAGACAAGATTCGTGCTGACCAAGGCGCTCGAGCACAACCTGCGACTTATTGTCGTGGTCAACAAGGTGGACCGGGAAAACAGCAGGCCGGATGACGTTGTCAATGAAGTATTCGATTTGCTCGTCCAGCTCGACGCCGACAGTGATGCGCTCGATTTCCCCTTGATATATGCCTCGGCAAAAGATGGATGGGCCACGGCGGACCTCGACACGAAAACCAACAATATGCAAGTGATATTCGATACCATCATAAACAAGATTCCTTCGCCGCAGGTCGATCATGAAGCTCCGCTGCAAATGCTGGTGACGAACCAGGAATATTCGGACTACGTCGGCCGGATAGCAATAGGCAGAGTTTTTGCCGGGCAGATAAACGAAGACCAGAGAGTCACCGTGATCGACTCCGATGGCCTGCACACACAGCAAAAGGTCCTGCAAATTCATCAGTTCTACGGTCTCGGTCGAAAGCGGGCTGCGACCGTTCAGGCCGGTGATATATGTGCGATATCCGGGCTCGATCCCGTCGAGATCGGCGACACTATCGCCTGCGCGGATAAACCTTCGAGGCTTGCCGTTATCCCTGTTGACGAGCCGACGATGACAATGACATTCCGGATTAACAATGGGCCCTTTGCCGGCATAGACGGAAAATACCTTACGAGCAGGCAAATCGGCGAAAGGCTCGATAAGGAGCTCCAACATAATGTCGCCCTGAGAGTCGAACCGGGCCAGACGCCCGAAGAATTCAATGTCTCGGGAAGAGGGCTGATGCATCTCGGGATCCTGCTGGAGAACATGCGGCGTGAAGGCTATGAGATTTGCGTGGGCAAGCCGAACGTCATCCTGAGAATCATCGAGGGCAGACGCCACGAGCCGATAGAACTTCTTGCCGTGGATTGCCCGCTGGATTGCCAGAACTCAGTAATGAGCCTTCTGGGCGACCGGCGAAGCGAAATAATCAAAATGGACGCCAAGAGCGGTGCAAGCAATTTTATTCATATGGAGTTTATGATACCGTCTCGGGGCCTCTTCGGTCTTCACGCCCGGGTGATGAACGCCACTCGCGGCAGAGCGATTATACACCATACGTTCGAAAGATATGAGCCGATGCGGGGAGCAATACCTCAGCGAAAGGCCGGCGTCATGGTAGCGACCACTACCGGGCAAGTAACCGCCTACGCTCTGGATGCTTTATATAACCGGGGCTTCTTTTTCGTCGAGCCCGGCGAAAAGGTATACGAAGGGCAGGTCGTTGGGGAACACTGCAAGGAAAACGACATTACGGTAAACGCGGCAAAAGGCAAGCAGCTTACCAACGTCCGCGCCGCAGGCAAGGACGATGCCGCCAAAGTCAGGCCGGCAAGAATAATGAGTCTTGAGGTGGCCCTGGAATACATTCAGGAGGACGAGCTTGTCGAGATTTGCCCTAATTCGATTCGAATTCGCAAACACCTTCTGAAAGAAACCGACAGACGCCGACAGGCCCGCCGCACTTGATAGCAAAATACCCGTGTGCATAACTCTCGGGCATCCACGATGGAGCACAAACGCCGAGACGCCGCCCTTCCAGCCAATAGGCTATTTGGCAAGTGACCGCAATGCAATAATATGTTCCCCCTGAAAATAATGGGTGATAATATGTGTGCTTTCATGACAAAAACAGCACAAAACGCATAAAAAGCAAAAATTCTATTGACTATTTGAAATAAATGTTTAAAATAAGCGTCTTACATCAAGGAGACGATTATGGCTGTTAGAAAAGACGGTATGGACACAAGGAACAAATTGCTCAAGGCGGCATCAGAAGCCTTTGCAGATAAAGGCTACAGGGAAACGACGGTAGCGGAGATTTGCCAGCGAGCCGGAAGCAACGTGGCGGCAGTGAACTACCACTTTAGCGGCAAGGACGCGTTATACGCATCAGTCTGGCACGATGCCTTTGAGGAAGCCCTGCGGGTTTATCCGCCGGACGGCGGATTACCGTCTAAGGCAACACCGGAGAAACGTTTGCACGCCCTGATTTTCTCTCTCCTGCACAGAATTATGGATGATGGCCGGCTGGGATATGCAGGACAGATCCTTCTGCAGGAAATGTCGGACCCAACAGACGTAATCCGCCAGGTCCGGAGAGATGTGATTTGCCCTCTACGTGAACATATACGACAAATCATAACTGAATTGTTAGGCCCGAAGGCGGATGAGCTGCAAATAGGATTCTGTGAGATGAGCGTCATTCATCAATGCCTGGCGATTGGATTTCGCAAGGGAAAACTGCCTCCATTCATAATCGAAGACAGGCCTACGCCGGAACTCATTGATGGCCTGGTGGAACACATAACACGTTTTTCTTTGGCAGGAATCAAGGCGGTCCGCAAGAAAATTGTAGCCGGTCGCACATAAACACAATTTGGAGTGTAACCGAACGTACACACAGACCACTATATTAGTGAAGAACATGATACGCATGACAAAACAATCGCAGACGCAGCTCTTAATCGGCCTGCTGCTCTTAATGGCCGGGGGATGTTCAGATCCGGTAAAAAATCCGGCCATGCCCACGGAGATTCCGAAGTCGTTTTCCACTGCGGGAACAGAGCCACTGCCCGGCAACTGGTGGCAAGCATTCGAAGACGACCAGCTCGATACCCTTATCGATCAGGCCCTGGCAAACAACTTTAATCTGGAGACGGCATGGGACCGCCTGGCCCAGGCACAAGCTGTAGCAAAGAAAAGCGAAGCGGCCCTTTGGCCCCAGGCTGAGCTGGATGCCGGCTTCAGACGAAGCCGTCAGGAAAACCAGGGCATCACAACTTATAGCAGCCTCTATTCGCTCGGCATTGCCGCCGGCTATGAAGTCGACCTGTGGTCTCGGCTCAGGTCCTCACAGAAAGCGGCCTGGCTCGATGTTCAGGCGCAGCATGATGCCGTGAACACCGCTGCAATTACAGTGACCGCTTCGATCGCCAACACATGGTATCAATTGGCCGAGGTTAAAGCCCTGGTTCGAATCGCCGCCGAACAAATTGAGACCAACCGGCAGGTGCTCGAAATCGTGACTGTTAAATTCAGAAAAGGCGCGGCTTCGGCAGCGGATGTGCTCCGGCAACGCCAATTGGTCGCCTCAACCGAAGCTTTGTTAATCGTAGTTGAAGAGGCAGAAGAATTACTTCAATACCAGCTCTCGGTCCTGGTTGGAAACCAGCCTAAGCTTGCCT
>DAOVMB010000316.1 GCA_030630905.1 Sedimentisphaerales bacterium | reverse complement strand
TTTAGTCTTCACATCCCGGATCGCCTCGGCAAGCGCCATAGCTTCATCCGGCCTGGCTTTCAATACATAGAAAGCCAGCCTCTCGGCCGACTTGGGCCCGATACCCGGCAACTTTCCAAACTCCTCGATTAACCTTGTCAAACTCTCTGTATATGCACTGCTCATCTTCGTTCCTGTTATTATTATCTGAGAAAAATATATTTTACTTGTCCGGATAAGTCATCCCCAAACTCCGCTTGAGGCTACCACCCAGTGACTGACAGTTCGGTCAGAAGAGGGTGGCAGCCTCAAAGCCGAAGGCTTTGGGGATGGCTTAGGTTGCCGGGAAACTATCAAAATCTATTGGTTTTCTTCGACACCTGTAATCGTTGCGTCCAGGCCCATGAGGACGATTTTTACGGCAGGGTCGTTTATGATTTCGTTTCTCCTTTGGCTGCCGGTCTTTGGCGGGGTTGTGCCGGATTCGGTTTGAGTCCGCTCGCCGACGGCCGTTTCAAGCTTCAATTTTATGGGCCTTGATAGCTGCTCGCTCAGCAGGGCCTCGATTTGTTCTATTCGGCCGTTTCTCTCACACATGCTTTTCTGCACGTAGTTTGACGTCCCAAACTCAAGCGTCAATACGCCATCCTCAAACCGGCTCGGTACGGCGGAGCCTAACAATCCCCCGGTAGCGGGTCCGAGTTTGGTCGTGGTCAGTTTCAGGATATTCGGCCAGAGTTTTTTTATTGACTGGATATCGATGAACTCGGACGTTTCTCTTGACTCGTCGCTCGTGGTTTGGGGCTCGTGGTTTGTGAGTTCTGGTTCACCGGCGGGGGGGCTATTTACGACGCGTGGGACTTTTTTTTTAACGGCGGCTGATGGCCCGCTTTTCAACTGCGAAAGAAGCTCGTCAATGTTTACAAAATGCTCGCTCAGCGCGAATCGCAGCAGCGAGGCCTCTAAAAGCGCTCTGCTTGTATCGCTGTTCTTGACGGCCCAGCGTAGTTTTTCCAGTGTTGAGATGTTGTAAATCAGTGCCGCGACGTCGAATTTCTCAGCTAATTCGCCCGCTCGTTTCCGCTGTTGCTCGGTCAGAATCACAAGCTTGCTGTCGATGCCCGTGGATTTGACCACCATCAAATCACGCATATAATCGATTAGCGAATCGACGATCTGTACCTCGCCTAAACCCGTGCCGATTAAGTCCTCTATCGCGCCGAGCGTCCCTGCTGCGTCACTGTCGCCGATTTGCCCGATAAGGTTACATATCTTTTCGCTGTTGGGACAGCCTAAGTACTGCTCCAGCAGCGAAGCATTCAACGGTTCGACGCCGGCGCTGATCAGTCTATCCAACAGGCTCAGGCCGTCTCTCATCGAGCCGTTCGCCATTTTCGCTAACGGCAGGACCAGGTCCTCTTCGTACTTTATCTTTTCCTGCTTGAGTATGGATTTGAGCTGCTCAGCGATTGCCGCCGGCCCGATATTGCTGAAATCGAACCGCTGGCACCTCGATTGAATTGTCGCGATGACCTTGTTCGGCTCGGTAGTGGCGAAAATAAACTTGATATGGCTGGGCGGCTCTTCCAGCGTCTTTAACAGTGCGTTGAAAGCCGAAACGGTCAGCATGTGTACTTCGTCGATGATGTAAATCTTGAATCTCGAACGTGCCGGCCGATATATCGCATTTTCTCGCAGCTCGCGAATTTCATCGACGCGGTTGTTTGAAGCCCCGTCTATTTCGATAACGTCGATATCGTCGCCGGTATTTACCGCAAGGCAGCTATCGCATTTGCAGCACGGCTCCGTGGTAGGTTCATCGACGGCCAGGCAGTTCAGCGCTTTGGCCAGAATCCGTGCCATCGTGGTCTTGCCGACGCCGCGGGTGCCCGTAAAAAGATACGCATGAGCGACCCTGTCGGTCTTGATTGCGTTCTTCAGCGTCTGGGCGATAGGGTCCTGCCCGATGACATCATCGAACGACTGCGAGCGATATTTCCTGGCTAATACAGTGTAAGACATTTTCAAATGATTATTGATTAATGATTAATGATTATTTCAACGTACTCATCTTTTTGCTGTAAATTCCGAACTTCTATTTTTTGTTGTTTTTCTCGACTTTATAAAAATAGCGGTCAACTCTTTACCTTCTTCGATTAAACTGGAAACCTGGTTTTTATTGAGCAACTTTTCTTCTATTATAAACTCCATCCAGAAGCAAGACTCATCTGTTTCTTCTACCACAATACTCAGCTTGGAAACAAAATCGGCTTTTGATTGTGCAACACAAACCGCGCGATAGTTAGCAGCTACGGATGTTGAACACCTGATCAACTACCTTCTAATGTGATTTCCTAAATCAGTTTTTGGGAGAGCCAGACTTAGTTTGACGCAGCGATGCGCGAATTCTTTGGTTCGCATTATCAGGTCATTTTTACTCATCTGCTCTCATATTTTCAATAATGATTTATCAATAATCATTTATCATTAAAAAGAAGGCCGGGTTAACCCACAGCACAACCAAGCGGCACGTTTATGGCTGCTCGGTTCCCCGCCTGACCAAGTTAACGGGCTCGGTCTGCATGGGACCCGGCCGTAAATAATTACTTACGGTTGATTTGTTGCTATTATAGCAGCAAAAAAACAATTTTCTACAAAAACATTTTCGATTTGACAAATATTGTTTCTGCGGCTATTTTCTGCGCAAACGAATCCATTATTCGAAATGTGCCAAGAAAATTAATACTAAGGCGACCCACCTGTGATTCTGAGCGTCTGTAAGTCAGACGGCGAATCTCAGGTGCAGGGAAGGAGAATTCCTATGAGAGCCAGAGTTGAAGATACGTGCACAGCCTGCGGACTTTGCGTCGATACCTGCCCCGAAGTGTTCGAGATGGGTGACGAAATGGCAGAAGTTATTGTCGATGAGGTTCCTGCCGAGCACGAAGACGATGTCCAGCAGGCCGCCGACGAATGCCCTGTCGAGGCAATCATAGTCGAATAAATCAACCTGACAGCTCCTTGCTTCTGTCGCAGGCTGCTGTTAGTGCATCGGTTATCAGCCGGCTGAAATCGTTTGCGGCGAGAGTTTTCAGTGCCGCTTCGGTAGTTCCGCCGGGTGAGGTCACCTTCCGGCGAAGCTCAGCGGGGCTTTCAACATTTTTGTCGGCCTCGACCGCGAGCAGCCCGGCCCCCTTGGCGGTTTGCAGAACCAAATCTTTCGCTACGGTCTCAGGCAATCCCAGTTTTACGCCGGCCTTAACCATCTCCTCCATCAGCAGGAAATAATAAGCAGGCCCGCTGCCACTGACGGCCGTCACGGCGTCGATCAAATCTTCATTATCGACAATAACCGCCTTGCCCACCGATGAGAAAATCGACAGGGCTTGTTCCAGCAGCGATTTTGCCCGCTCGTTGGCATACAACGCGCTGGCCCCTTCGCCGATCAGGGCCGGCGTATTAGGCATAACCCGAACGATGGCCATTTGCCCCAGCACCGCGGCGATCTTTGCGACCTTAATTCCCGCCGCGATGGATATTACCAGTGTCTCGCCGCCGATTGCGTCTTTTATACTGCCCAGCGCATCGGCCATATTCTGCGGCTTGATGCTCAAAACGAGAGTTTCAACCTTCCCCGACAGCTCGGCGTTATTCTCGACCGCCGTGACGCCGTACTTCTCCGCGAGTAGTTCGAGCCGTTCGGTCCGGATATCGCTTACGAAAACATTTTCAGGTGCGTAAATTTTAGCTGCGACGATTCCCTTAATCAGGGCCTCCGCCATATTCCCGCTGCCGACAAAGCCAATCGTATCCACATCTTTCTCCTTGTTAGAGTCAATCCGAAGATTTATAATTTCAATGTTAAATTATTCTTCGGTCAATATAGAACGAGTAATGGAGAAACGCAATGCAAAAACGAGTCGAATATTCCGATGCCGTCAAAACCAAGTATCCCGAGCAGGTCGTCATAGCAATCGCCAAAGACAGACAGGGCAAAGCCAACCCCGTCACGTTAGGCTGGACAATGATCGTATCCGGCAATCCTCCCATGATGGCGATCGCCGTAGCCAAAAAGCATTATTCGATCGAAGCCATCACGCACTCGGAATGTTTTACGATTGCGTTTCCATCCTCGGAGATGGCGGATGCGGCTTTGTTCTTCGGCTCGAAGTCCGGCAGGGAAATCGACAAATTTGCCGAATTCGAGTGCGAAACAGAGCCGGCCAAAGAAATCGACTCGGTGCTATTAGCCGGCGCCGTTGCAAATTTCGAATGCACGCTCGAATCGCAGGTTCCCG
>DAOVMB010000155.1 GCA_030630905.1 Sedimentisphaerales bacterium | reverse complement strand
GAACTCTTTTCCGGGCTCTCGCAATTGCGCCCTGATCTTCTCATCGAATACGTTGTCTCGGCGTAGTTCTTCGCACGTGCGAAGGATATCCACAGCTCGGCGGAACAGCGGCACCGAAGCGAGACGATCACGGTTAATCGAACCGGTAAGGGAAATACCCGCATCCCATCCGATGAGCTTGGCACCGAGATATTCGATGACATCAGGATAGGTCGGCTCAACCTGCGGCGGATTGAAATGCTGGAAATTCCACCATCCGAGATGAAGAGGCAGCAGTAGCCCGCCATTTACAGAGGCGGCGTGTGTATCAATGAAGCGTTTGTGCCCCCGCTGTGGATAGTCCCACGCCTGCCATCGGGTGCGGAACTGCCAGAAATGGTGCCACATGGCACTCATTTCCATACCTACGGGTTTCTTGAGATGCTTCTGTATCTCAAAGATGAACTTGTCCGCCCAGTACCAGCACTCATCTGCGCCTCGCAAAATGCTGCTGCCGTCAATAGCATCGAGGTAGATACCGTCGAAATCGCACGAATTCACGATGTCGGCATGATTTTTCGCAATCTCTTCAAAAAGAGACGACTCCACATCCGGCACAAGAAGACCGAAGCACTCCTTGAGATGGCGGGCTTTAGCCCCTTTCTGATGGGCGGCCGGCTTCGTTCCGAACTCACCGCGCCGGAGCTTCGTGAATCGCCACGGAGATTCCTGGCTCACGGCGCCAAAGGTCATCAGCTCATCACCGATATGAAGTATGACACTGTTGTGCTCGAAGAAACCTGTAACAGTTTTCATGCCGCTCGTGGATTCGTTGACCACAATCTCCGTAGCATTAGGATCAATGGCCTCGACAAGAGTAAAGGTTCGAAAAGCATCAAGCCGTTTATCGGGGACTGGAGTGACATACTTTGACTCCTTGTCGATGAAAAATGCGTATGTGTGGAAGATGGATCCGATGCCCGCATTATGCAGCCGTTTCACGATGCGGCGATAAGTATCCCAACCTTCAGGCCATTTCTTGCTGTCCAGCACGAAATCGCCGAACCGAAAGAATGACCTTCCGCCGTGATTGTCGATCTGGGTTACCCCGAGATTCTTCGCCATAGCTATCCATTCGTCCACATTCGATTCCGTGAGCGAGCCGAAATTGAACAGATATGAGCCGTGGTTAAACGGTACATCGCGCGCCCACGGACCGGCGACCGTGCAGTGGGGCATCTCATCCGCATCGGTCAAAACCTGTTTGAGAGCCGTTAGCATCTTTTCCATCGGCATCGCCACAATCGCGACCTTGGCGCCTTGCATGCCGAACTTGTCGTAGCATGATGCGTGCAGGCTTGTCTGAAGCGCAGGCGTCTGGTTCACTCGTGTGATGAGGTTGAGAGACAGGGCGCACGAACCGAATGACTCATCAGGCCGGCCCTTTAGAGTGAGCGGAACATTCAGAAACACGAGCGATTCTACATTGTCACCGCTCACCGACTCAACTGCGAATCGGATGTAAGATTCCCGGGATTCGACATGAAGAACCGCTTTCACATTCGCCTTGCCGAACTCTATGGTCAAACGGCCGTTTGCCAGAACGGCTGAAGTGGCGGGATATTCCGCGCCGCCGCACCGAACCAGGGCGCAGGCTGATGGTCTGTCGTGTCTGAGACAGTCGGTTCCTGAGGAAAGGTCAAGAAATCCGAGGTTTTCTCCCTCTGCGGATATTGTGTACCGCAAGTGTGCATTCTCGATAACGATGGGACCTTGTTGCGATCCGCTCACTACCGAACAGGTTGCGAATAAGCCAAGAACAATCTGAATTGTTTTCATAATCCGTCTCCGAATACGAGTATCCTTTGTTACTTCTGTTGTGTTACCACGCCGTCTGTCTTATACTCGCCATGGCGCCCGCATGGCCCGCGAAAGCAAGCGGTTAGCCGCCAAATCTTCGGCGAAGCATTCCGCCCGGGCGTTCCATCTTACTTTACGGCCAAGGCGGGCGGAAATCTCCACCAGATTACATGTCGTAGTAGCATGATGCCCGATCTCGGCTGAAGCCGCCGCGGGCCGGCGCGTTTTGATACAATTCAAAAAATTACGATGATGCTCAGGACTATCGTATAAGTGGACCTCGTCGGGACCAATCACGGACGTGAGCAAATTCATGGGGTAAGCACTCAAGACCCCGCCGCCTGTCACGTGAATCCAGCCCTCCGTCCCTACGAATCGAATGCCGTCGGGATGCGGATTACCTTCGCTGCTGTAGCTCATCGTCACCCCGTTTTCGAAAACAATCTCCGACTTCCAGGCGATCGCATCGTCAACGAGGCCATCGGCAGGGATGTTGGCCGATGACGTGTTCACTTCCACCGGTTTGACTTCGTCGCCGATACCCCATTGTGCGATGTCCACGAAGTGCACACCATTGCCGGTAATGAAACCTGCTGTGTAATCGGAGATATAGTACCAGTAGCATACTTCATTGCCGCGAGCGACTCGCTGTGGGGAAAACGGTGCAAACAGGGCCGGCCCCAACCATAGATCATAGTCGAAATCATCCGGCACCGGTGTTATGGGAAAGTTCTGCCCAACCTGCACGCCCTTGTTGATCCCTATAATGCCGACCTCCACCCGATTCAACCGCCCGATCCGGCCGTTACGAACCAGTTCACAGGCATGGCGAAAAATCCTGCCGGACCGGCGCTGCAGGCCGGTCTGAAGGATTCGCCCATACTGCACAGCGGCCTCAATCACACAGGATCCTTCAGCTACTGTATGAGTGAGCGGTTTTTCGACATATACGTCTTTGCCGGCCTGCATAGCCGCAATCGCCTGGGCGGCGTGCCAGTGATCGGGTGTGCCGATACAGACAGCGTCAATGTCCTCCCTGGCCAACATCTCGCGAAAATCGCGGTAATCGGCGCACACAGTCGCCCCGTAGGCCTGGTTGATGCGGTTGCGATAGGCCTCGCGCCGAGCCTTCACCGGATCGCAGACTGCTACAATGCGGGTGTCCTTCTCAGCCAGAAATGCCTCCCGATGGCGCCCATTGATATTACCCGTGCCGATCAGGCCTAACGTGATACGATTGCTTGGCGCAACTGTTCCATTACCACCAAGTACGGAGGATGGGAGAACGTAGGGAAAACATGTAAAGCCTACCATGTATCGGGCTGAATTTTTAATAAAAGTCCGCCGAGTTATTTTGCTGTGATTCATTCGTCTATCCCTCGTCGGGAGCCAAAACAGCTTTCTTAATCGACTCGCTCGCAAACGATATTCGTGAGATCCAGGCCCAGACCCTGAGATTCTGCGTGCTTGCCTACAAGCTTGAACAACAAGTTGTTTGACCCCTCGGCCAGATTAAGTGTGCCAATATATTCGTCCAATGCACATTCTCTTTCAGTGGCATACAGATCCACTTCCGGCCCAACCGGCGCTTCATCCAGAAACAACTGCAGCTTTCCCTGCGACGGTCCCTTGACCGCGTCAAGGCTGACTTTGTATTTACCTGCCGCCGGAAGTTCGCAAACAAAGCAGATGAAGTGATGCCCAAATGTGTCGTTGCCTTCGGCCCGAAACGAAAGGAATCGAACATCCTTGCTGTCAAGTTTCTCGCTATTCTTTGTGAGCGTTCCATTACGATACGAAAATGCGCTAATCGGAATATTCCACCAAGTTGCGAAGACGATGCGCTTCAGGTCGATTGCTTTTCTTTGCGCCGGCGCCGGCAGGGCAAACTCACAGGTCGGTCTGTTCCGCGAATACAGAAACGTTACGGCACAGTAGTCATTGAGAAGGTTGTTTCCGGCAGGAGCATGTTCAATTGTCTGCAGAACACTTTTGCGATACGAATATGCATCACCTAAAAGAAAGCGGTATCCACCGGTTCTGCCCAGATGCTTCTTATATCCGAGGCAGCCGCTCAGCGGAAACGACCTCTTTGAGTCCCATCGACCCGAGACATCATACCACCCGCCGTTGTATAAGTCCTCCGATCCGGTACCATGGATAACAAGCTCACCGTCTATTGTCGTTTGGTCGTCACCCTCGAAGAAATAAGTGTTGCCGGACACGAATCCCTGCGATTGCTGGATAAATCCAACGAGGTGTCCCCGGCCTCCGGTTTCGATGAATGTGAAAGGCCTGCCTCTGGTTGTCGGATTCTCTCGTCTCCATATAGCGTAAAACCTGCCTTCATTCTCCCGCCTGGCAACCGGCACGAACAGCACTTCTACCTCAAGCTCTGTCTCTTTGGCAAAGCGCTGTTCCGAAATCAGTTCGATTCTTGCGGACTTATCGAACGGCATCGGAAAGTAACAATAGTCCGTTCCATTGGCTGTCCCCACCAGCAGAGACCTGGTTGCCGGCTCGCCCCATGCGTAACCGAAGAAATCTCCGGCGGGACTGAGTATTGCAGGTTCCTTGTCGCCATCCCAATATGCCCGAAGGATAACTCCACGCTCTTTATCAGCGAAAGCCTCCGGCGGCGAAATGTGAATTCCGACAATTCTTCCCGGACGATCGATTTCGAAGATTTTCACAGGCTCCGACGGCTTCAAACGGACTTTCGTACTGAATCGCTCAATCGATCCACCGGCGGGGACAACGTAAGAACTGACGTCGCTGCCGTACGAATCGAACAACCTCCTGGCTTTCTCCAAATGATATCGGTATTCATCTGGGGGCTGCTTCGGAAAACCTACTATTGCCGTGCCCTCGGGATATGTTGCATAATTAATCTGGTAGAACTGTAAACGCTCGGCCCTGATGAAAACCTTGCATGACTTTTCATAGGTGAGCGGCACATAACTGTAAAATCCTCCTGCTCCGTATCCGACTAACGGCCGAACAAAGGTAGGATGTCTGCCCAAGAAGAGCTCACGAAACTTAACACGTATGCTCGGCTGACTCTCGCCGTCAAAATAGAACTCGAGCATGTCATCCGTCGGTGTGGGAGTCCAGATTCTGTAGATTACCCCCGGGCCCTGCAAGTCGGCCAGAACCAGACCATCCTTTTCCTTACGCACGAAGGAATATTGTCCGCCGAAGCCATCGTTGTTTCCACCTGTCCGATCATAGCTGGATATCGATGCAACCTTGATTGACTCCTTGAGCACAGCCAGTCGATCGAGCCGATACAGTTCTTGAATTCCTGGGACCCATTCATCTGCCGCTGATAGCCCAGTTGAATAGATGGACAAAGAAAAAGTCGCGACAACAAAAAGGCAAACTGGATTATACAATAGGCGATCGCTCATTTTGTTCTCCTTCTAAATAGACTGGGGTATCCACGTACTTACCAAAGCAGAACCAATTCTGGGATTCCTGATATCGTCGTTGTATCGAAATATTTCTGTATTTTAACACTCTGCGACTATAATTACACACTATTATCCGTACACAAATGCCCCAAAACGGCTTCCATTTCGCGAGTTGTAAAATGTCAGAATTCTTTAAAAAATTCGTGCCTCCAGAATGTCTCCACATATACTAATTTTGCTTAGATCTTCCGCAAACAAACATGAAATTTTTGCCGAAAAATGCATATTAAAAGAAACTATTTGAACAATTTCGGATTCACATTCCTGACATATGTCAATCTCCTTCGTACAGAATATCCATCTTAAGAGCCATTACTCCTGATCATTGTAATCAGAGGCGCTTCCCATTCTCCTGATGTCTCCCCATGCAAACGATGTCTCCGGCGGTGGTACTAATGAATAACCGGCCACTTGCGGCCGCCATACCGTCCCAGACCGGCGGGGCCGGCAGTTTGTATTCCGCGAGTTTCTTGCCGTTGCCAGTGGCAAAGGCTGCCAGAACACCTCCCTTTCTGCCCTCCCACGCACCGTAGGGATCCTTTGGATCGACAACATCCGGCGATCCAGCGACAAAAATCGTGTTTCCGGCCCGGATCATGGCGGTAACCCGGATGCTTACGCGCTGCTCCCACAGCGGTTTCGGTCCCTGCTGGCGGCGTTTGGTTGTGGCCTGTTTGCCGCTCGAAGTCTTGGCCGGGGCCTTCAGTGAAATGCATGTTAATCGATAGACATTCGCGCCGGGCCTAAAGACTGTATTGGAGCTGCGGGAGGCGTAGACTTCCATGCCGTATGCAACATCCTTTCCAAGGACCATGAGGCCCGACGTCCTGGCCCTGCCGATTTGCCAGTACGTCCGATTGAACCAGCTCGGGTCAAGGTAGCCGCCCGTTGAGTACAGGTGCTGTCCGGCACGGTCGTCGGAGGACGAAACGTTCATCTGCCGGATGAACACGTTAGCACCGTCGGTAGCGGGGATGTCGTTCAGCAGCCCGGACATCGAGTTGGCGCTGACCTCGGGCGGCATCTTGCCCGTCTTGGGATCGGGGCTATAGATTGTCTCGTAGTGGAGCACTTTCCCCGCTACGGGATCGAGAGCATAGAGGTGGAT
>DAOVMB010000112.1 GCA_030630905.1 Sedimentisphaerales bacterium | reverse complement strand
AGGGCGCTTGCCAAATCATAGTGCGTATCGCCCGTGCCGTCATAATCAATCGTTTTCTGTTGTATCGACTCCTTCGCAACGTCGAGATTAAATTTTATTTTTGTCCGCGTGGTTTCCGCATGTCCTTCATCGCGTTTGTTCCGGCCCCCGGATCTTCGGGCGGCTTGTGATAAAACGCCCACCTCAAGGGCTGTCAGGGCCTTTCTGGCATCACCATCGCAGATTCCTGCAAGAAATTTCAATGCCTTATCTTCCGCCTCGATATCGAATTTGCCAAGCCCCCGTTCAGTGTCATTAATCGCTGTTTTGAGTAATTGTAAAACATCCTCCTGGCCAAGCGGCTCGAAATGAAAGACCGTGCTGCGGGAGATCAGAGGCGAATTGACCGAAAAAAACGGGTTTTCGGTAGTGGCGCCGATGAGAATCAGAACTCCCGATTCGACATCATCCAGCAGGACATCTTGCTGGGCACGGTTGAAACGATGAATCTCGTCGATAAAAAGCACGGTCCTTGCTCGGTCGGCCGTAAGCCTGTCACGGGCCAGCTTGATTATCTGGCGGATATCTTTGACGCTGGCCGCCGGGGCGCTGAGATAGTAGAATTTGGCTTTTGTGTAATTTGCAATCACTGCCGCCAGCGATGTCTTGCCGACACCGGGTGGGCCATAAAATATCAGGCTGCTGAGCCTGTCGGCTTCGAGCATCCTTGTAAGCAGTTTATCGGGCCCAAGAAAGTGTCTTTGTCCGATAAAATCGCCGAGTTTTCTTGGTCGCATCCGGACTGCGAGCGGTGCTGCCGAAGCTATATTGGCCTTTTCCGCCCTGCTAAAGAGAGTATTATTGGCATTACTTTGATCCATCCGGTACATTATATGCCGATTATGTTGAACTGTCGAAGGTTAATTTGCAAGGATCAGTTCCGACAATATAGGCCGTTTTTGCCGTTTATCAGTACTGATGACGTAAGAAAAAAAATCATTTTTTTCTATTGTTTTATAGTGTTAATACGATACTCTTTATAGGAGGTGGTTGGGCGATGTGATTATATTAGTATTGAAAGCAGGATTTTGTGTAGGAAGTCAACAAGAAATTCAATAAAGGATTTTAAAGGAGATGAGCATGAAGAAGCAAGGGATTTTATTAGCTGCCGTAGTTTTGTTCTGTGCGATGGGTTTTGCCCAGCCTCAGGACACGGATCTGCACGGGTCGGTCGACTTTACTTATCAGAGTAAATATGTCTGGCGCGGCTTCGATATTTACAACGACAAGAGCGCCGTGCAGCCCAGTCTCGACCTGGACCTGTTCGGCACGGGCCTTGGAATCAACGTCATGGGCCATAGGGCCAATTCGAGCGGATATGAGGACTTCGAACGCTGGGACTATACGTTGTATTATCAGAACGGCCTGTTCATGGATGAAGATTATGCCTTGATGTACAGGCTCGGGTGGGTCTATTACAACTACCCGGATCTGAGCCCGCCACCTTGCTTATCAGACGCTGATTTACAGGAACTCCATACCATTCTTTCCTTGCCAAAGGCGATACCCGGTGGTATCGTTCCAAGTTACGTTCTTGTGAAGCTCTGGCCGAACAGCAGTGGGTCTATAGTCGGAGCCCCTAAATCTAATGGAACGGCATCCGGCTGGGCGCATATCTTTATGCTGGATTATCCCCTGACTGTCGGTGGTATCGTTCCTGACACTCCGGAGCAGGTCTTTAATCTTCACACAGAGTTAGTCTTCAACGATGGTGTCGGCCCGGGCGGCCAGAATGTCGACCATGACTGGTCGAACGTGGTCTTCGGCGTATCAACAGGCATCGACTTATCTGATGAACTCGTCCTGACTCCCGGCGTGTATCACCAGATCACGATGGATAGTTCGGTAAATGACGATAAGGACGAGACCTGGGCCAACTTAAGTATGACGTATAAATTCTAAAAAAGATTCGGAAAATATTGGCTGAATCTTCAAAAAGGCTGGTCCCGGATACCAGCCTTTTTCCATTTTATTCGAAACAGTATCCCGATCAACAAAAATGCTAACACTAATCAACACAAACAGAATGGCTCCTCTAATTGGGCCGATCGGGATAGACTATGTCGCCGCTTCTGCCGAAAAGGCGGGTATAGATGTCGAAGTCGTTGACCTCGGCTTAGCCGACCAACCGGAAAAGGCCATAAAAGATTACTTTTCCAACCGAGAGCCTGAATTGGTCGGACTTTCTTTTCGAAATGCCGACGATTGTTTTTGGCCCAGTGCCGACTGGTTTGTTCCCGGATTGAAAGATACGATTAAAACTATCCGGGCTATGACCAACGCCCCGATCGTTATTGGCGGCGTCGGATTTTCAATATTTGCCAAGTCAATTGTTGAGTACACCGGCGCTGATTTTGGCATATTAGGCGATGGAGAGACGGCAATAACCGCGCTGATCCGCCAGTTGCAGGGGACAAGAAGATTTAAAGATGTCCCTGGTCTTATATGGCGGGAAAATAACAGAATCCACAATAACCCGCCATCGTGGCCAAATTCTATTTCATTGGGTACTACTCGCAATTTCATTGATAATCCAGGCTATTTTAAGCGGGGCGGACAATGCGGCCTGGAAACCAAACGCGGCTGCAATCGCCACTGCATATACTGTGCCGATCCGCTGGCAAAAGGAACCACTTTGCGGCTGCGAAATCCTTCTGAAGTGGCTAATGAGATTGAGTCATTGTTATCACAGGGCATCGACGTATTGCACCTTTGCGACTCCGAGTTCAATGTGCCCCGAAACCACGCTTATGCTATCTGTGAGGAATTTAACCGCCGTTCGCTGGGCGACAAGGTTCGATGGTATGCCTATCTGTCACCTTCACCGTTCGACGCGGACCTGGCTAATGTGATGGCACGGGCTGGATGCGTCGGAATAGACTTCACGGGAGATTCCGGCTCTGAATCGATGCTCCGGACTTACCGCCAGCAGCACAGTAAAGAGGACCTTGCCACAGCAGTCAAACTCTGCCGACAAAATAATATCGCCGTTATGATAGATCTTTTGCTGGGCGGGCCGGGCGAAACGCTGCGAACCGTACAAGAAACAATCGACTTCATAAAGAAGATTGGTCCCGATTGTGCTGGTGCCGCACTCGGAATACGAGTTTACCCCGGCACCGCTATGGAACAAATCGTCGCCGAAGAACTCCGGAACCCAACGAATGGCAATATTCGCCGAAAATACAGCGGGCCAATAAATCTGCTCAAACCGACCTTCTACATATCCAGGGCTTTGGGCGAGCGCCCGGCAGAATTGGTAAGAGATTTAATCGCCGGCGACGAAAGGTTCTTCGAGCCTGCTGTTGAGATTCTCAATCAAGCAACAGAGTGCAGCGATGCAGCCAATTACAACTACAACGAAAATTTATTGTTGACACAAGCAATCCGAGAAGGTGCACGGGGGGCATACTGGGATATCTTAAGAGGACTGCGAAACAACTGATAGCATCAGGGCAAGCTGCAAGAGGTATCACTTTAAGAAGCTACAAAAAACCCAAGCATACTCGGAAAGAAAAGCTTGCACATGTCTCGTATAGCGCGTACTATGGCAGTTAATTTACGTGTAATTTGAAAAGCAAAATGTGGCGGCACAAGGAGTTGCCGCCAATTGATAACACGGTATTTAGGGAGGTTTTACTATGAAATGGTGGAACGTAGTTGGTTTGGTTGTTGCGTGTGTGGTTTTGTCGGCGGGACTTTCAAGCTGTCGCCGATCAGAGGACCAGGAGAAGCAGAAAGTAGTTGAGTTGTCCTATAGTATCTTTTTCCCGCCTTCACACATCCAGTGCAAGACTGCCGAAGCCTGGGCCGAGGAGATCGAGAAACGTAGCAACGGCAAAGTCAAAATCACCGTCTATCCGGCGGGCACCCTGACCAAGGCGCCTCAGTGCTATGATGGTGTGGTTAACGGTCTGTCGGACATCGGCATGAGTTGCTTTGCCTATACGCGCGGACGCTTTGGCCTGCTGGAAGGGATCGACTTGCCTCTGGGCTATCCCAGCGGTCTTGTCGCTACCCGTGTCGCTACGGAAATGGTCCTAAAATACAAGCCCAAGGAGGTCTCGGACGTGCATGTGTTGTATATTCATGCACACGGGCCAGGGATTCTTGCTTCCCGAAAACCCGTCCGTGAACTTAATGATCTGACCGGCATGAAGGTACGAGCGACCGGCTTGTCTTCCAAAATTGTGCAAAGTCTCGGCGGTACACCCGTCGCGATGAGTCAGCCCGAAACGTACGAAGCCCTGCAAAAAGGCGTTGTCGAAGCAACCTTCTGTCCCATAGAAACACTCAAAGGTTGGAAACAGGGCGAGGTCATCAACTCCATTACCGATACATCCGTCATCGGTTATACCACAGCCATGTTCGTTGTAATGAATAAGAGCGCCTGGGATCGCCTCAGCCCTGAGCTGCAGGAAGTATTCGCGCAAGTGAGCAACGAGTGGGTCGACAAACACGGCCAGGCATGGGATCAGGCCGACGAGGAAGGCATGGTCTTCATTAACAAGCTTCAACGCGAGGTGATCAAGCTTTCCGAAGAGGAGAAACAGCAGTGGAAAGACGCCGTAAAGCCGATTCTTGATGAATATATCACCAAGACGGCCGAACAGGGCCTACCCGGCAAGGAATTCCTCGCTGATGTCAAAAGCCTGATTGAGAAACTATCAACAAAAGCAGGGCAGTAGATGAAACAATCGACAGGTCTCAGTGGGGCAAGCGGGGCCGTCTTGAGCCTATACTCGCGGATGCTCTGTCTCATCGTGCATATCCTTGTTGTGATGGCCGGTTTGGGTGTATTGACGATGGTCGCCGTAACCTGCATAGACGTGATCTTACGTCTGCCGGGAATCAACCGCTCGCTTTTTGGCGCCTACGATATTGTGAAAATCACCGGTGCTCTGACTCTGGCTGCCACACTCCCCTATACTACCGCAGTCAAAGGGCACGTGGCTATCGAGTACTTTTTCCACAAGCTCAACCGCCGTGGCCGCATCGTTGTTGATACAATAATCCGCCTCATGGGAATGACGTTGTTTGCGTTCCTCAGTTGGCGAAGCTTTATCTATGGTCTGTCCCTTTATCGAACCGGTCAGGTCAGCCAAACTCTCCAGCTTCCCGTCTTCTGGATCCCTTATGTGATCGGTTTCTGTTGCGGTATCGTTGTCCTTGTGATCGGGCATAACCTCCTCCATCCGGGTCAGGAGATGATCAAACCATGACACCAATTCAAATCGGCATCATCGGTTGCCTCCTGCTGTTTGCACTTTTAGCCGCCAGCATGCCGGTGGCCTTTGCCATGGCCATTGTCGGTTTTTTGGGTTTCGCCGTTATCCGCTCGCCCGGTGCGGCTATGAGCATGATTACGATCGACCTGTACGATACGTTTTCATCCTACTCCTTAACGGTAATCCCCCTCTTTGTTTTCATGGGCCAGATCGCCTTTCATGCCGGAATCAGCCGGCGCCTCTTCAATACCGCCTATAACTGGCTGGGCACACTACCCGGGGGCTTGGCCATGTCCACCGTAGGGGCCTGCACCGCGTTTGGCGCCATTTGCGGCTCAGGGCCCGCCACCGCGGCGACTATGGCCTCCGTGGCGCTGCCGGAAATGAAACGATACAATTACGACATGGAGCTCGGTTGTGGGGCCGTTGCTGCCGGGGGAAGTCTGGGGATGCTGATTCCACCCAGTGTCGTTTTTATCATTTATGCCATCATGACCGAACAATCGGTGGGCAAGCTGTTTATCGCAGGGATTGTCCCAGGCCTGCTCATAGCCTTTCTTTTCTGTCTGACGATATACCTGAACTGCAAGCTTCACCCCCATCTGGGACCGGCCGGGCAGCAGGTTAGCTGGAAAACCAAGTTCGCATCCTTAGCCGGAGTCTCCGAAACGCTCATCTTGTTCACTATTGTCATCGGCGGTATGTTTGGAGGCTTCTTTACACCTACGGAAGCCGCCTCTATTGGGGCTGCCGGCAGCCTGATCATTGCAGCAACTAAACGCAAGTTGACTCCGAAGATGTTGGCCCGCTCTCTAAAGGAAACGGTCCGGACTTCCTGCATGGTCATGATCATCGTAACCGGTGCAGTTATCTTTGGGCACTTCCTGGCGGTGACGCGAATTCCTTTCGAGCTGGCCTCGTCGCTTGCAATATTGCCCCTCCCGGGTTGGGCCATCATGGGATTGATTATCCTGTTCTATCTTTTGGTTGGCTGCTTTGTTGATGCTCTGGCGCTCATCCTTCTGACAATCCCCATCTTCTACCCGGTCGTCACGCAACTCGGTTACGACCCGATATGGTTCGGCGTGATCATTGTAGTAGTCACGCAGATGGGTGTGATTTCCCCGCCGGTTGGCGTGTGTGTTTACGTGGTCAGTGGCATCGCGCGGGATGTTCCTTTGCAGACTATATTTCGAGGGGCCCTGCCGTTTCTTGCAGCCCTGGTTATTGCCGCGATCATCCTGATCGCATTCCCTCAGCTATGCCTGTGGCTTCCGAACTTGGTGAAGTAAAAAAATAGTGCAGCACCGTAAGGCGTCCTGCGGAGTGAGAATCATTAGGAGGCTATGAAGATGACAAATTCTTTCAGGCCAACAGAAACGACTTTTCAGCGCATCCTGTTCTGCACCGATTTCTCGGAAAATGCGGATTTCGCGTTTAATTTTGCTGTCGATGCAGCGATCCGCCGCCCCGGCAGTCAATTATATCTCCTCCATGTTGTTCCCGAGACGGAAGCTCAGTTCTGGAAGTCGTATATCTATGAAGTAGAGGGTGTCGACGCCAAAGCCAGGCATGACATAAACGAACGAATCGATCAGGCATATCGATCAAGGCTGCCCAAGGATCTGGAGCTGAAGGTCGAGTTCCGCATCGGAAAAGACTACCAGGAAATCCTCAATTTTGCCCGCGAAAACCAGATCGACCTGATCGTCATGGGACGGCAGGGGCATAATGCCCTGCAGAAAGCATTCTTCGGCAACGTTACTGAGAAGGTTGTCCGCAAGGCTGATTGTGTGGTCCTCGTGGTGCCGCTTAGTTACCGCGAAAGGCTAAGCGGCTCCTGAGGAAAGACCATGCCGAAATATGCTTTCTCCCAGATACAACTCCTTCTGTACCCCATCATTTCCGGGACAACGCCGGAGATTGGCTTTGATTGGCTTT
>DAOVMB010000374.1 GCA_030630905.1 Sedimentisphaerales bacterium | reverse complement strand
ATTGTTCCCGGAAAAGGTAACTAACCAGTCGCTAATTGATCCGTCCCTGGCAGTCTTTGTTTGTGCCACACAGAGCACCATGCATGCTTTTGAGAATCTAATTCTTTTTGGATTATTTAAGAACCAAAAGCTTTCCGACTAATCCAGCTTGTTTTTTTATATTTTTTTGACTGCCGGGTATAAGCGATTATATAATACAGACTGATATAAAAACCGTCCGAATAGAGTGCAAAACGAATAATGCTGTTCTATTCAAACAAGGAGGTATGCCATGAAAGTCGTTTGTTCCGTTTTTGCATCAGTTATCATAGCATGCGCTATTGCCGGATGCGGCTCAAAGGTTGCTTCCACCACAAGTATGGATCGGCAGCACAAGTATGGCCGGCTCGCAATAGTCTGTGCCCCCACCGGGCAAGCCAATCCAGCTTACTCGCCGATGATATTAAAAGAGGCCCGGAGCAGGATTTTCCCTCTGAAATTCCTCGATAAAGTAGAATGTCTGCCGGATGTCTCGATCGACACTACATTGACGCCGCCGGCCGTACTGCTGGATGATTACAGCGACTACGATGCCGTGGTGGCCCTGGTATATTCTTATGGTTCGGGCCACGTGTATCTTGATTGTTATATGACCGATACGATGACAGGCAAGCAGATCTGGCATCATAAGTTCGATGCTCCGGACCCGGCAATAAAAGAAAGACTGTGTTCCCAGGGTCTTTTCGTACCAGCAGTCATTAAAAAGGGATTCTACGGCCTGTAATTTCCTGGTGTGCTTGATATGTAGGGTGTGCACAGCACACCATTTTGCTTTGAAAGAACGTGCTTTTGCGATTATTCTGGTCATCTTATGCCCAATTATAAACGAACATATCAAGCAGGAGGGATGTTTTTCTTCACGTTGGTGACGCATCGTAGGCGGCATCTGTTTTCAGAACCCACAACTCTTGAATACCTGCGGGAGGCGATTGCTCAAGAGAAAGCACAACATCCGTTCGATTTGACGGCTATCGTTCTTCTACCGGATCATATTCATTGTATTTGGGAATTGCCGGAAAATGATGACGATTTCTCGAGACGATGGGGGCGCATAAAAAGCCGGTTTACCAAAGCTTGGTTAGCTCATGGTGGTAGAGAAGCCGAAATCTCGAAAGCGCGTAATCACCACCGGGAACGGGGCGTTTGGCAGAAGAGATTCTGGGAACACAGAATCCGCGGCGATGTGGACATGATGCATCATGTCAATTATATTCACTACAATCCTGTCAAGCACGGTCTGGTTCGCTGTCCACATGAATGGCCATATTCGAGCTTTGCCCGATGAGTCAAACAAGGATTCTACGAGCAAAATTGGCTTTGCGATTGCGAACGCAGGAAACCGACTGTGCCGGAGTACCTGCAAGCAACGGATACTTTCGGCGAATAGACAATTTAGCGGTGCAATTTGACGGTGTGCGGTGCACACCCTACCGCGTTTGTCAATCAAACAAGACAATCGACGCGATTTTTGTCGCGTTCTGTTTTTCGGTAAAGGATTTGACTCGGCAGGTATAAGCTAATAGAATATTGCACTTCGTATGGTCAGGTAGGGTGTGCACTGCACACCATTTCCGTTATGTATCGAGTGTCGAGGTTTTAGAATGACGTGGATTAACGAGAATTATTTGAAATTGCAGGCTGGGTACTTGTTTCCGGAGATAGGTCGAAGAAGAAGTGCATTCCAGGAGGCCCACCCGGATGCGAAAATAATCAGCATGGGGATCGGCGACGTAACGCAGCCGCTGGCGCCGGCTGTTACCGACGCTATGAAAAAAGCGGTCGACGAGATGGCCCGGGCCGACACATTCAAAGGCTACGACGACGACGGCGTCGGTTATGAATTCCTAAGAGAAGCAATCCGCGACAACGACTACAAAACCCGCGGCGTCGAAATCGACATCGACGAAATAATCGTCAGCGACGGTGCCAAGTGCGATACCGGAAATATGCAGGAAATCTTCGGGCTGGATAACGTTATAGCCGTTTCAGATCCGGTCTATCCTGTGTACGTAGATACGAACGTGATGGCCGGCAGGGCCGGCGGGCCGGCGCAGCAGGGCCGGTACGAAGGGATTGTGTATATGCCCTGCACAGAAGAGAATGATTTCGTGCCCCAGCCGCCTGCCGAGAAGGTGGATTTGATTTATCTGTGCTTCCCGAACAATCCAACCGGTGGAGTTGTGACGAAGCAACAGCTTGCCAAATGGGTCGATTACGCCCGCCGGAATAAGGCGATCATCCTTTATGACGCCGCTTACGAGGCGTTTATCTCTGAGCCGGATATCCCGCACTCGATCTTCGAGGTTGATGGGGCAAAAGATGTTGCGATTGAGTTTCGCAGTTTCTCGAAAACGGCCGGCTTTACCGGCGTCCGGTGTGCATTTACCGTTGTTCCGAAGCAGTTGAAAGCCTATACAAAAGACGGCAGGGCGGTCGAGGTTGGCCCGATTTGGAAACGCCGGCATTGTACGAAGTTCAACGGCGTTTCATATATCACCCAGGCCGGGGCCGCGGCGATTTACACCAAAGAAGGCAAAAAACAGGTCAAAGAGACCATAGATATTTATATGAGCAATGCAAAGCTCATCCGCGAGACGCTCGGCAAGATCGGCTACATCGTTTACGGCGGCGTCAATGCTCCTTATATCTGGCTCAAAATCCCAGAGGGCGTAGGCTCATGGGAATTCTTCGATACGCTGCTGAACAAAGCACACGTCGTGACTACCCCCGGTGCCGGCTTCGGCTTGGCAGGGGAGGGCTATGTCAGACTGACGGCATTCGGCCGGACGGAAAACGTGAAAGAGGCGCTTAATCGAATCAAGGTGATTTCCTGATGGTGGAAAAGACTATTTATATCGGACTCGGCAGCAATTTAGGCGATCGGAAGAGCTATATTGACGAAGCTCTCAAAATGATCGACGCAGCCGAACAGATGGAGCTTTGTCGGATCAGCGACATTATTGAGACGGTTGCTCTGGCATCAACCGAGCAGCCCAAGTTCCTCAATGCGGTCGCTGAACTCAAGACGACGCTGAGTGCGGCAGAATTGCATAAGGCGCTGAGCGATATCGAGAACGAACTCGGCAGAACCCGCCGGGGACAATGGTGGCCGAGAACGATTGATCTGGACCTGTTGCTGTTCGGACGGGAAATTCTGAAAAGTCCTGATTTGACCGTCCCGCATCCGCAGATGCACTTGCGCTCGTTTGTGCTCAAAGGACTCTGTCAGCTTAACGGCAAGTTGCTTCACCCTGTAATGAAAGTCCCGCTCAACGAATTGAATGCACGATTGAAAGGCTGCGATTTCGCTCTCGATCCCGATAAGCCGCAACTTATCAGTATCGCCGGCAATATCGGCGTCGGAAAAACCACGTTAGCGAAAAAACTGGTGGGCCTGCTTGGCTGTAAGGTACTGCTCGAACCTTACGATGAGAATCCTTTTCTGCCGGATGTCTATGCCGGTAAAAAAGAGCTGGCGCTGGATTCGCAATTGTATTTCCTGACCGGAAGGGCCGGGCAGTTGGATCCGAACAAGCTGGAAACTGGACGAATTTGTATCAGTGATTACGTTTTCGACAAAGAGCTGATCTACGCCAGGCGCCTGCTTGATGCGCAGCAACTCGCTTTATACGAAAAAATCTACCCACCTTTCGCTGCGCAGATTACCGCTCCGTCACTGGTTATCTATATGCGCGATCCGGCAGAAAATTGCCTTGAGCGGATCCACCGCCGGAACCGTCCCTACGAGCAGCAGATTGAATTGCAGT
>DAOVMB010000284.1 GCA_030630905.1 Sedimentisphaerales bacterium | reverse complement strand
CATCTCCACGCGCTCTTCGGGCGTGAAGAGCTGGTTTTTGACGGGGCTTCGCCCCACCGCGATTACCAGCTCATCGAAGAGTTTCATGCCCCGATTGATAACATCCAGATGCCCGTTAGTAATCGGATCGAACGAGCCGGGAAAAATCGCTCTGACATACTTCTTATTCATCGGTATAACCTTTTTCAAGAATCCGGGAATTAACTCTGCTTTCAGGTTAATATCTGCAACATATTAAATGATTCCAGATCGGTAATCAATCACTATTGTTGAGCCATTGGTCGAGCCAGGCGATTACTGTTTCGTGCCAGAGGATGGAATTTGCCGGTTTCAGGACCCAGTGGTTTTCGTCGGGGAAATAGAGCAACTTGCTGGGAATCCCTCGCCGTTGCAGGGCGTTGAACGTACCCAGACCCTGGGTATCGGCTACGCGAAAGTCCTGCGCACCGTGGATTACGAACATCGGAGTCTTCCAGTTCTTGACGAAGTTGACCGGATTGTGCTTTTCGTAGCTCTCAGGATTATCCCACGGTGTGCCGACACGATCCCACTCTGGAAACCATAACTCTTCGGTATCGTAATAAGCCATTCGCTCGCAAAGGTTGCCGTCGTGGTTGACCAGACAGCGGAAACGGTCGGGCCAGTTGCCAGCGATCCAGTTTATCATATAACCGCCGAACGAAGCTCCGAGGGCCCCTGCCCTGTCGCCGTCCATCCAGGGATAACGCTCCAAAGCCGCCGCCAGGCCCTTCTGCAAATCCACCAGGGGCTTGCCGCCCCAGTCGGCTCGGATAGAATCACAAAAGGCCTGGCCGTAACCGGTCGAGCCGTGGAAATCAACCATGACTGCGGCATAGCCGGCACCGGCATAGGCCTGTGGATTCCAGCGATAGTGAAAAGAGTTGCCGAAAGAACCCTGCGGGCCACCGTGAATCAGAAAAGCGACCGGGTATTTTTTATCGGGATCGAAATCGATTGGTTTGACTACGTAGCAATAGACCGTTTCATCGTTCCACCCGGCGAAGGTGAATTGCTCGTACTGCCCCATGCGAGCAGCGGCGATTTTTTCTGCGTTTATTTTGGTAATTCTACGCACATCGCTGCCGTCAGGATTTACCGAATATAGTTCCACAGGAGAGTTCAGACTGGACAGACCGTAAACAATTCTTTGCCCCGCTACGCAAGGTGAACCGGCCCTACCCTCTTTGACGATGGTCTTGGCTGCGCCGGTTTTTACATCGATAGCGAAAAGAGATTTCTGACCTGTGTTGGTCGCCGTGACATAAATGCTATTTCCGTCCGCCGAGAAGCAAATTGACGATGGGCTGCGGTCCCAGTCTTCGGTCAAGACCCGTTCCAGACTGCCGGGCCAGCGGCGAAGAATGATGCGAAATCGATCAGATTCGTAGCCGGGCCGGGCCATAGCCAGGTAAGCCAAAGTCTTGCCGTCAGGCGAAAAAACAGGATTCGTATCCCACGCTTCATTTTTTTCAGTCAGACATTTCGGCGGCTCCGAGCCGTCAACGGACACAAGGTACAGGTCGAAATCCGTTGACCAAGGCTCTTCCGCGCCAACGTCGCGGCAGGCAAAGACGATGCTCTTGCTATCGGGAGTGAATGTTATTTCCTCAGTGCCGCCGAACGGTTTGGATGGTGTATCAGCATCCATGCCGCTCATCACATCCACGGCCTTGCCCCCCGCAGCGGGCATCACGAACAAATGCGAACGCCGGCCATCCTTCCAAGTATCCCAGTGCCGGACGAAGATGCGGTCGTAGATTCGTCCGCTCGTTTTTCTTTTTTCGATTTCATCGAGCCTGTCTTTTGTCTCGGCCGGCGTGTTGTAGTCCGGGAAGACTTCCATCGTAAAAGCGATGTGCCGGTCATCAGGAGCGACAATCAGATTTCCCACATCAAGAGGCTGCTCCGTCACCTGTTCGGCTTCACCGCCGTCAATCGCAATACGCCAAACCTGTGAAGTGTCGGATCGTGCGGACACAAACCAGATCGATTTGCCGTCCGGCGCCCAGCGGGGATTCGAATCCGACGCCTTGTGAGATGTCAACCGGCGAAGAGCAGTCCCATCGGCACCAACGAGCCAGAGGTCGGTCCGCCCTTTGTTTTCTTCGAGATCCGTATGGCGCAGCACGAAAACAATCCACTTGCCATCCGGCGAAACTTGCGGATCGGAAAGTCGATCCATCGCCAGCATATCGTGGATGGAAAACGGATGAGTCTGGTCGAGACCGGCTGCAAAACCCGAACCGGCCACCACAAAAAGAGGAAATAAAAATAAATATATACAACGCATGATTTTCTCCTAACCCGACACCGTCGGAATAAAACCGTTACGGTCTGCTTTAGATAAACTTTATTTTGAAGTAGTCTTGTTTTCTTCTTTTGTAAGGGTAATTGGGATATCGAGCCAGAACGTAGAGCCATAACTGCGTCCCTTTGGCGGACTTTCCATCCCAATGCTGCCGGCAAGCATGCCGGCTAATTCGGTACAGATGGCAAGCCCCAGCCCGCTGCCGGTCGACTCGCGGGTCAGCGAGCCGTCAGCCTGACGAAATTTCTCAAATATCTTTTCCCTGTCAGGCTCGGCAACCCCGCAGCCGGTATCGGTTACGGCAATTCGTATCATTCGCGACTCAGGGCCTGTGCCACGGGCTCCCGGTGACGGGAATTGAGCTTCAATCTCAATCCTGCCACGCGCGGGGGTAAACTTTGCCGCGTTGCTCAGGAAATTATAGAGTATCTGCTGGACCTTGCCGACGTCCGTGACAACGAGCGGCAAATCCGGCTGGACAATCAGCTTTACCTTGATTTTCTTCTTCTTCGTCAGTAGTGAGAACTGAGATAGAAGATCTTCAAACAAACCGGCGACAGAAACTTCTCCTATATGCAGCTCCATTTTTCCAGCCTGAGTTTTCGCCAGCTCCAGCAGGTCGTTAATCATATTCAGAAGGCTGTTGCCGCTGGTGATAATGTTCTCGGCGTACCTTTGTGCCTTCTCCTTTTTTAGCAGAAGAGGCTTGTCCCGCAAGACCTGGGCAAAGCCCAAAATCGCATTCAACGGTGTTCTGAATTCGTGTGAGATATTGGCCAGGAATTCGCCTTTGATTTTGTTGGCCTTGAACAGCTCGATATTCCGCCCCGAAAGCTCTGCGATTTTGGCGTCGAGCTGCTTGTTGGCCTGACGTAATTTTTCCTGCATCGCCTGCAGCGCATCGAGCATGTGATTGAACGCTTTGGCCAGTTTTTCATATTCGTCCCTGGTGGCGATTGAGCTTCTGATTTCGAGATTTCCCTCGGCGACGTTGTTTGCCAGCGCCCGTAACTGCCGGATGGGCCGCAGGATCAAACGCTGGGTTATCATGTAGAAAACGACTATCGCACCGGCGCCGCCGATCAGGCCGGCCACGATAATCCAGATGCGATTCATAAAGACTGTTTTATTGATTTCACTGGCGAGGTCCCGGTTTCGAATAAGCACCGCACCTATCAGTTTATTAGGCGCAAAGGCGCCGGCGGAACCCTGCGGATTATGGCAGCTTATACAGTTACCGGTCGCCCTGAATATTCGCACGTAATGACTCTCCAGACGACCTTCATTCTTCTCAAGCAGGATATCTTCATGCCGGTCCGTGTCGTCTGCCAGGGTCTCGATCATGTCTCTGACATCTTTATCCAACTGCGAGAGCATGATTTCATCGTCTTCTGTGAAGCGAATCCAGGATATCTCGGCATCGTTTGGGTCACGAACCTGCCCGGTACTGTCCAGCGGCAGAAGAGTCCGGCCGGCTTCTTCCAATTGAAAGTGCCGATCGAGAATCACCTTCGACCTGGACCGCCCGGTATCGAGCAGGTCCTTTTTTATAAGCTGACCCATCCATATATAAGGTATCGATAGCGCCAGCGTAAGGATGAGGAGCACTGCGGCACCAAAAGTGACTTGAACCTTCTTCGCCAGCGGCAAAGGCCAGAACCGCAAATACTTCAACAGCCTTTGCCAAATGTGCCGTACATTTATACGCATAAAATCAAAACCTGCTGTCACCTACTGCTTCTGCTCTTCGGTTTTTTGCTCGATTATATGTGAGTGCCTTTGCATTCGCAGGTTAAGCTCATCGAGCTGTTTGGCGTCCACTTCGCTTGGCGCATCGGTTAAGAGGCACTGGCCTCGCTGGGTCTTTGGAAAGGCGATAACGTCCCGAATATTCTCTGTGCCGGTAAGCAGCATGACCATCCGATCGAGGCCGAAGGCAATTCCCCCGTGCGGCGGAGCGCCGTATTCGAGAGCCTTCAAAAAGAATCCGAACCGCTGCTTGGCCTGCTCTCTTGAGATATTGAGCAGGTCAAAGACCTTCTGCTGCACTTTCAGATCATGGATACGAATACTGCCGCCGCCGATTTCAGAGCCGTTGACGACGATATCGTACGCCTGCGAACAAATGTTGGCCGGGTCCGTCTCGAGCTTGCCCAAATCCTCTTCAATAGGAGAAGTGAACGGATG
>DAOVMB010000276.1 GCA_030630905.1 Sedimentisphaerales bacterium | reverse complement strand
GCGCATATCAATAAAATCGCAAATAATCAGTCCGCCAAGGTCACGCAATCTGAGCTGGCGGGCGATTTCCGCCGCAGCTTCTATGTTGCTCTCGTAAGCAGTCTGCTCTGCGTTTATCTGCTTGCGATACCGCCCGCTGTTGACATCAATCGAGACCAACGCCTCGGTTTGCTCAATGATAATGGAACCGCCGCCTTTGAGATCAACTCTTCGGGATTGGACTTTTGAAATTTCATCTTCGATTCGATACTTGTGAAACAGCGGCACTTTGCCGTCATATAACATTACCCTTCGTTTCAAACGCGGCGTTGCGATGGCAAAGAAGTCCTTGATTTTACGAACTACAATTTCCGAATCGCATACTATTTTACTTATCTTGCTGGTGAAGACGTCCCGCAGCGCCCTGATAACCAAATCCGATTCCTGATAAAGCTCGCCGGGCGCACCTTCGGTCTCTATCCGTTGTTCGATAGCCCTCCATAATCGCCCCAGATACCTCAAATCATTTTGTATATCCCTTTTCGAACATCCCTGCCCGGCCGTCCTGATGATAAAGCCCAGCCCTCTCGGCGGTTTACTCTCCTCAAGAATCTCCCGCAGCCTCCGGCGCTCGTCCTCATCCTCGATCTTATGCGAGACTCCATGCTTCCGCATCCAGGGCATCATTACGAGGTACTTGCCCGGTAAAGCAAGATATGTGCTGAGGGTCGCCCCCTTGGTCTTCAATCCTTCTTTTGTTACCTGTACGACAATTTCCTGCCCTTTTCGAAGGCAATCCTGGATAGGCGGCCGGTCCTTTAACGATTTCCTCCTGCCGATACTCTCGATATGCCCGCTGCCTGCCCTGGAAAAAAACCGGGGATGCACATCGCTTATGTGAAGAAAACCGTTTTTGCCTACGCCAAAGTCAATAAACGCCGCCTGTATGCCGGACTCGATATTGACTACTTTCCCTTTATAAATATTGCCGACGTGGCTGCTCAGGCTTGCTCTTTCCACATAAAGCTCCTCAAGGCAGCCTCCCTCAACTACCGCCACCCGGCACTCTTCTCTCTCAGCCACATTTATGAGCATTTCTCTTGACATTTTTTTCCTCGTTTTTCGTAGTTATTATATCGTGGCTCGATTCACAATTCATCAGCTTGCCATTGTACATTTGTCCGCCTTATAGGCAATGCAAGTTTATCTTCATCAAGCTCCAGCAGCCTCAGAATCTCATCGACGCGTATCGAGCCGGCGGAGCTGATATTGCACTGAACGATTATACCTCGGTCATCCATTTTAATCGATTTCAAAAAAACTCTGACATCCACATTCTTAAGTTTTGAGTTTTGAGTTTTGAGTTTTGAGTTTTTCTTGTCTATTTGTCGCTGGATGTTAAGACTTTCGCTTGCCAACAAACGTTTAATTCTCGTCCTCAAGCCTTCGTTTAGATATTCCGGTCTTACGGCCAAAACATAAGTCGCCGAACAAGGCTGAAATGACCTAACTGTTCGGGCAGTACTTACCGAAAGCAACTCACAGCCCTCAGGCAGTTGCGCGAAAAGCTCAGCTTTGATTCGTGACTCGTGACTCGCGATTCGTAGCTCATCCGGATCGACAGCCGCCCGAAGACAGAGCAACTCATCGTCCGACTCAACTCCGACCGGCCTCGGCAGCGGCAAGGATATCTTCGGACGAGGATTAAAGCCCTGGCTGTAAAGTACACTGATGCCCGCTCGAACACAGGCCCGCTGAAAAACTCTGAGCATCTCCGCGTGCGAGAGAAACCTTAGAGTCCTTGCTACCTTGAATTTGATTAATAACAGAATAATCTCGCTCGAAGCTACTATATAAAAATCTCCTTATAAGCTTTTGTTTATATAATTTACTCAAACTGACCGTTTTCAAGTCCAATGCTACAGCAAATCATTCAATGATAATAACATAACACAATCTGTCATTCCCGCACCTGCTTTCGCAGGTGTAAACTTGTCCCCGCGGAAGCGGGGAGCGGGAATCCACTTAAACCGATACGTCCCTGGATCCCTGCTTTCGCAGGGATGACAGCGCGAATCGGTCAGTTTGAGTAATTTAGATTATGCACATCAATCCCCGAAAAACAAGCATTTTCTACTTAACATCCGGGCAGTATAAGTTTTGAGCACATGGTATTGAGTTTCGAATTAGACGGAATTCCAACCAAAAACAACGGGCCGTGCGAATAATGGTCGATCACAAATCAATATTCACAGGCTGTGATGCGCTCAACGAAAATCTGCAGTCTGAACCGATAACTTCTTTCGGCGTCTAATTAACGCTATTGTGAGTCCGACTAACAGTAAAAGGATACCTATTCCCGCCCCGACGTATATCTTCAAGTCGATGAGTGTTTCAATTATTGAGTTGGCTTGTTTACCATTTGACGCTGTAGCCTTCTCTTCCATGGCAGCTTTACTTCTGATTGATTCTAACGCGCCGGCTACAACTGTGCGGACATCCGGATTTTTATCTTCTAAAGTTTTTACGAGCGCCTCGGTGGCTTGTTTGTCGCCGATCAGGCCTAACGCTTCGGCAGCATGCCGGCGGACTAATTCATTCTTGTCTGCCAGGGCATCGATGAGGGGGCCGACCGACCGGCCGTCGCAGAGTTGGCCCAATACTTCGGCTGCACGCCGGCGGACCAATTCGTTCTTATCTGCCAGGATGCTGTTGACCGGTTCGACCGCTCGACGGTCGCAGAGTTGTCCCAACGCTTCGACTGAGCGTAGGCGGACCCACATATTGTCGTCCTCAAGGGCGGCGATGAGTGGCTCCACTGCCCGAGGATCGGAAATTCGGCCTAAGGTTTCAGCGGAACGTTGCCTGATAATCCAATATTCATCTTCGAGCGCATTTATGAGGGGCCGGACCGCCGGACCACCCGTTTGCTCTAACGCTTCGACGGCACTGTTTCTAACAGACGGCTCTTTGTCTCCAAGCAGCTTTATTAATTCATCTAATTTTTTCTGAGTAGCTTCATCTATTTGTATTGTTTCAGTTCTTGCTTTGGCTTCCGCTAAAGCTTTCGCTTCGGTTTCGGCTTGAGCTTTTGCTTCTGCTTCCGCAATAGCTCTGGCTTCCTCTTCTGCTTTAGCCTTGGCTTCGGCTTGTGCACTGGCTGCTTCCGCTTCCTCCTTAGCCTTGGCTTCCGCTAAAGCTTTCACATCAACTTCGGCTTGAGCTTTGGCCTCCGTTTCCGCTTGAGCCTTGGTATCTTCTTCCGCTTTGGCCTTGACTTCCTCTTTAGCCATGGCTTTGACACCTTCTCGCCACTGCCGGCTGGGAGTCTCGTTCAGTTCCTGAGTCCACTGCCTGCCGTCTTTCTCAAATTCGACCTTGTCCACATGTATCTTGACAATTTTGACGCCGTGAATTGTGTCTCCTTCGCGGACTGCTTGAGTGTCGATAAGAGCAGTGAAACTGTCTTCGCTGGAGACTATACCGCGTATGAGTCCCTTTTGCTTTCCCGGCATGATGTTTTGAATAAACTTGCTAATCGTTACCTTCTGCTTCGGCATCAAATTAGCCTGGAACAGTACGGCCCCAATGCCACAACCGATCGCGAGAATAGTAATAAAAATCCAGAGCTTTTTCATTCTCATCGTATCTATCTTGCCTTTCTACCGAAATCCGCTACCGATTCCGTTCCGGCATGAGTTAGTTTTCAGCAATTATATTCTTTTTATCGGCTCAAATAGTATCCGACCTTAGCCTTGAATCGAATAATAAAAGTTTCTGAGGATGACCAACTTGTTGCCCATGCCGGTTTTACGCACAAAGCTGTTGCAGGTCGTTGATGGTCAGTTCGTTCAGGTGGGAGACGGTTTTTTCGGCTATGGTCAACTGCTCGGCATCGTAGGAGTTTGTTACGGCGATGGTATGCATACCTGCGGCCTTGCCGGCCTGCAGGCCCCAGTTGGAGTCCTCTATTACGATGCACTCGTTGGCGGCGATAGGGGGGCGACAATTTTTATTGAGTTTTTGCAGGGCTAAAAGGAATCCTTCCGGGTGGGGCTTGCCTTTTTTTACCTGCTCGGCCGAGACGATCTCGGCGAAGAAATGCCGCAAATTGGACTCTTCCAGCATTACTTCGATTTCCACCAGGAGCGAGCCTGAGCATATCGCCATGGGGATGTTGTTTTCTTCGAGCATCTGCAACAATTCGTGCACGCCCTCGATTGTCCGGCCTTCGGTTTTGGTTAGCTCTTCGAAGATTTTGCTTTTCCGGCTGATGATTTTGCCGATTTGCTGCTCGTCGATTTTAAGCAGTTTGTTATCGACGAGTGTCTTATAGCAATCGAAGTCGCTGAAACCCAGATAGTTCGTGTAATAATCCTTTGTTGTTATCTCAATACCGAAAGGGACGAGAGACTTATTGAATGCCCGCAGGTGTAGAACCTCGGAATCGGTAATAACGCCGTCAAAATCAAATATAACTGCTCGTAGCATTTTCTCGTATCTCGTCGCTCGTTTTTCGTGTCCGCCTTTGAACTTATTACTTCTCAATTCTTTATTCCAAATTCTAAATTCATTCCATCGGCACGGGTCCGACGAGGGTC
>DAOVMB010000254.1 GCA_030630905.1 Sedimentisphaerales bacterium | reverse complement strand
GAACACAATCGTGTTAAATGTGTTGAACATGAAATGGGCAAAGAATATGTTGCTCATAATCGTGTTCTGCCCTAACTCACCGGGCGAGAGCCATTCCACTGCGTGGCTGAACCACCCGGTCCACACCAGGGGAAGCATATAAGCAACACCGATCACATTGAAAAAAGTATGCCCCATTGCCGTTCGTTTGGCGTTTCTGGATGAGCGCAGTGCCGCTAATTGAGCCGTGATTGTTGTGCCGATATTGTCACCAAGAATATACGGTATTGCAACCTGGAGCACTAAAGGCCAGTCCGTCCCGAAGGCGCCCTGAAAGGCCAGCATCTGGATAATGGCGATCGAAGCCGAGCTGCTCTGCAGAAGCATTGTGATGATCGTCCCGGCCAGAACCGCCAGAAGCGGATTGCGACCGAGCCATATCAGTGCCTCCTGAACGCCCTGGCTGTCTTTGAGAGGATCGAAAGCCTCTTTCATAAAATGGATGCCGAGAAACAGGATGCCAAAACCGATCATCACCTGACCGATGCTCCTGGCCCTTTGCGTTTTTCCAAGGACATTAATCAGGAATCCGACACCCACCACAGGCAGCGCATAATTGGTAATCTTAAAGACGGCCAGCACTGAAACAAGCCCAGCCGTGATTGTCGTGCCAACATTGGCGCCAAGAACTACGCATAGCGCTTGTTTTAAGGTCAAAAGTCCGGCGTTTACGAATCCGACCGTCATCACGGTAGTGGCAGAACTTGACTGAATCAGGCATGTCGTTAGGGCCCCGACAATAACGGCAATGACTCTATGTTTAGTCAGTGCCTCAAGAAGGCTTTTCAGTTTCTGCCCGGCAACCTTTTTCAGGCCGTCCGACATCAGCCCCATACCGAATAAAAACAGGCCCAACCCCCCTACCGTCCCGAAAATCATGTCCTTTATCATCCTGATTCCTTATGCAGATAGTTTCTCATCAATGCTTCAATAGTCTGCTCTTACCTCCTTGTGTGTTTATAATCTCTTGCACTGGCATCATTTAGCGGCAGTTTTATCCGTTTTTATAAAATGGATCAAGCGAAAAACACCGAGCGAAGACCCAATGCCTATTGAGCCTATATCAGGCTGCGGAGAATTTCCACACCCTGCCGGATTTTATCATCCGTGGTTGCGTAGCTTATCCTGAAATGCGTGTCTTTTTCGCTGAAAACGTTGCCCGGTATAATGAGCAGATTGTTGGCAATCGCTTTTTCGACGAATGCTGTGGCCCCCGCCGTGCCGGGCGCTTTGACGAACGCGTAGAATGCTCCGCCGGGCCTGACCAGCCCGAAAGCGCCGTCCAAACCTTCATAAAGCAGGTTTCTTTTCTTTCTGTACGTATCTACCAGGTCGCTTATGTCACAATCCAGCGCGGCGATCGCCGCCTTTTGGAAAGGCGTCGGAGCGCAAACGAACGTATATTGCTGTATCTTGGTCATTTCCTCGATGACGTGCTTGAGAGATTCATGCGCCGCGACGTAGCCCATCCGCCAGCCGGTCATCGCGTAGGATTTGCTGAAACCGCGCAGAAGAAGGGTTTTTTCGTAGTGACTCGCGATACTCGGGCAGTCGCCGTCGTAGCAGAATTTCTCGTATATCTCATCGGTCATAACGAGGATATCGTTCTCCGCCGCAACCTTGGCCAGTGCCTTTATCTGCTCTTCCGAATAGACCATACCGGTCGGATTGCATGGCGAATTGAGGATAATCATCTTCGTTTTGCCCGTGATGGCTCCGGCGATTTTCTCGACGGGCAGGTCGAAATCGGGATAGCTGTCGATAAAGACGCACTTTCCGCCTAACATGTTAATGACATGCTTGTAGATGACGAAGTACGGATCCGGGATAATTACTTCGTCGCCGGGATTGATCAGCGACAGGAACGCCAATAGCAGCCCCCCGCTGACGCCGCTTGCCACCATGACGGCGGGATTTTCCCAGCCGAACTCGCCCTTCACCTGCTCGGCGATTTTGTTTTTCAGGGTTATGTCGCCCGCGGTTTGCGAGTATTTGTTCTGACCCTCCCTGATGGCCTGGATTGCTGCTTCTTTGAGTTCTTCGGGCACATCGAAGTCCGGCTGGCCAATTGAGAAATTGATTGGGTCCTTCAGTGAGGCCGCCAGCGCGAAGACCTTCCGAATCCCGCTGGCGTCGATTTTAGCTGCTCTGTCTGCAATTAAATTTTTCATAGCTGAAGATTATAGACGACCGAAACAAATAAACAAACAAAAAATCCGGACAATAATAAACATGCTTTCTGAATGAGCCATTTGGTAAACTGTTGAAATCTCAATAAGATTTTAGTATTTTAGGGTTTCAATTATACAGAAGTTCAGCCAGGAGAAAACATAATGAATAGAAGAACATCGACCCTCATAGCACTCACACTGGTATCAATTTCCATAACAGCCGCATACGCCGCGAATCCCACCCCCCAAATCATCAAGCTCGACATCCCCGCTCCCGACCGGGAAGACTCCGCAGGCGGAATCATCGCCGCAGACGTCAACAACGACAATAAGCCGGACTACCTCGTCACCGTCCGGGGCCACCTCGCGGTATACGACAACTCCGGCAAAAAACTCTGGATAAAGAAAACAGACATCGTTGTAGGAGGCTCGAGCGAAAACCAGGGCCTGCCCGGCCACCACGGCCCCGGAACCGCCGCCGCGGACGTCGATAACGACGGTAAAACCGAAGTCATCTACCTCACAAAAGATTCCGTGCTCCACATAGTTGACGGCGCTACCGGCAGACAAGAATCCACCGTCAAACCGGCATTCCCCAAAGACGCCTCCCGCTGGGAGCTTGCAATGATCGCGGACTTCCGCGGCACAGGCAAAGACAACGATATCCTCCTCCAGGCCACGAACAAATCCGGCTACCGCACCGGAAAATACCTCGCTGCATACGACATCGACACGCTCCTCAAGGGCGGCAAACCACTCTGGACAACGGACAGATTCGTCTCCTGCGCACACAACGGAGCACGTCTGGCCGACCTCGACGGCGACGGCAAAGACGAAGTCCTCGGCGTAAGCATACTCTCACCCACCGGCAAACTAATCACCCGCGCAATCGAAGGCCGCTACCACGCCGACAGCATCTTCGTCGCGGACGTCCGTCCCGAACTGCCCGGCCTCGAACTCGTCATGCTCGAAGAAGGCGCAAACCAGGTACAGGTAATAGCACTCACAGGCCTCATCTGGAGGAGTCACTTCAAAAAGCAGGAGCCTCAGAACGCCGCCGTCGGTAAATTCAAAAAGAACTCCGACGAAATCTTCATCTGGTGCCGATCTCGATACGGCAAGCACCAGAAACCATTCGTCTTCGACTCCAAAGGAAACAAAGTCTTCGACTACGAAATGGATAACCTCGCCCCCAAAGGCTGGACTGCAAGCGGAGTCGAAGTAATCCACACAATCGACTGGACTGGCCGAAAGCAGCAACTCGCCTGCGCAAAAGAACGCCACACCTCCGGCGACGTCTGCCTCTTCGAACCGCTAACAGGCAAATTCGTCCTCACGTTACCGGAGAAGGCAGACCGCCTCTATGTCGCAGACACCACCGGCGACTGGCGGGAAGAAATTGTGGTCCTGAACGGCTCCCAACTCCACATTTACACGAACAAAGCCCCCAACCCGCGTCCCAACCGTCAGCGCCTTTGGGCAAACCGCAACTACCGCCGCCTGAAACAATGCCACAACTACTACAGCCCCTGAACAACCACAATACCCCATTACGCAACTGTGATCAGCGGCAATCATCACGTTATCTGAAAATTTATAAAAAATGCTGATTCCATAAACTGTTTGGCGTAAATCTGTCGCGATACTCGCTTAATCTGTCATGCTGAGCATCGCGAAGCATCTTGCTTTATAATTGAGATTCTTCACTTCGTTCAGAATGACAAGCCACAGCATTTTCTCTGCTATGGCCCACCCTCACCATCCAAAGTATATATATATATTATTAGTAGTCCTTAAAGTTCCTCATCCATTTGGGCCAGTCTTCGGGTTGCACGCCGCCGGCCATGGTCCATGGCCCTGCCGTGTCGAAATCTCGAGTCCACTTCAACGTCCATAGCTCCTTGAGCCCGATTTTTCTTACCGACCAGTCCAAAAAAAGGACGTTGACGTGCCCATTGTGACGGTTTATGCAGAAAGTTCCCCAACTACCAAGGGATCCTTCATAGCGCGGAGGGCTACCCGCATCAATCGTCTCCTCTGGCCTTGTGGCATCGAGAAGCACGGGGATGCTGGCTCTACCCCTGAGCGAGAAGACGTTTATGCCCTCGTCAGCCAATGGATAGAAAAAATCAAACAGGCCATGGAATAACAAAAAGTTGCCCCCATAGCTGCCTTTAAACAGTACATTATCGTAAGATAAATCCCAGGCCTCAAATGTTGAACCCCGAGGAGATCCAGCGGGCCTGACGGCCATTGGGCAGCAGAGGATACCTTTTATATCAATGCCGTCCAATCTCGGCTCACGCTCGCCGAGAATTGTGTAGCGGAAAATATCTCTTGGACGTTCGCGGGGAAAGCGACCCTCGTTGTCCTCCACATACAGCGCCAATATTGTTCCCCACTGCTTAAAGTTTGTCTGACAGACAACCGCCCTGGCTTGATTTCTTGCGCTGCGCAGCACGGGAACCAGTATTGCCATTAGCAGAGCGATGATGGCAATCACCACCAATAGCTCGATGAGTGTAAATCCTTTGCTTTTTAGCATTGCGGATTGTT
>DAOVMB010000205.1 GCA_030630905.1 Sedimentisphaerales bacterium | reverse complement strand
ATTTCAAGGCATGGCGAAAGGCGGATAGATACAACCTCGATCAGATTTTGAGTCTGGCCGACCACAGCGACTTTTATAAACGACGTCACGAAATTCGAGCGAAATCAATTCAACAGTCTCTTCGGCAAATGTTTCGCCCGCAAAGTAATTTCTCAAGCTCCGAACTGGCATACATCCTGAATGATGCCGAAGATTTAAGTACGTTGATATCTGAGATTATCACCGAAGCTCACTGGCATTTTAGAAATGGCGACAATGGAGGAACCGAATCGCTCGTATTTCCACGCATTATTCATACGCTGGGTTCGGCGCTAGTCGAGCTTTACGAAGATACCGCTACCCCGTTGTCAAAAGCTCTGCCGGGATTGAAGCAGCTTCTCAGTCCGGCACAGTGTAACTGGCTGGTATCTTTGGGGCTTGGTTTGAATTCGAAAGTTTCTATTATTCAATGGGCGCGCCGCGCACAAAGCGTTGCATTCGAAGGTTTAGAAAAAGCTATTGTCGCCGGCGGCGCCAGGCAGGATGTTAATCCTCGAAGTGTTTTACGAAGCGATGAGATTGTCTGGGCGCGAGCGCCGGCGCGTCTTGATGTCGGGGGCGGCTGGACGGATACGCCGCCTTACTCGCTCGAACACGGTGGTTGTGTCGTCAACGCCGCGGTCAATCTCAACGGCCAGCCTCCCATCCAGGCCTATGCCCGTGTCATCGATAAGCCGGTGATTCGCATCAGTTCGATCGACCTGGGAGAAAGGACCGAGATTACCGGTTTCGACAAGCTTTTGGATTATCGAAAGGCGACCAGCAGTTTCGCCCTTGCAAAGGCCGCTCTGGCCCTGTCGGGCCTGTCACCCGAAAGGGACGATGTCAACAAAAACACCAGCTTAAAAAGAGTATTAGAGCGCTTCGGCGGAGGAATTGAGCTAACCACCCTTGCAGCGATTCCGAAAGGCAGCGGCCTGGGCACATCGAGTATAATGGGAGCGGTGATTCTTGCGGCGATTCAGCGCATTATGGGCATAGAATTATCACAGCGCCAATTATTTTACAGCGTGCTTCGCCTGGAGCAAGCATTGACGACCGGGGGCGGCTGGCAGGACCAGATCGGCGGTGTCATCGACGGCGTGAAAATGATTGTCACGGAGCCAGGATTTGTCCCCCACGCGAGAATCCATTACGTGCTGCCCGACGTTCTGGATCCAAAAACCAACGGCGGCCGCAGCCTCTTATACTACACAGGCATCACACGATTGGCCAAAAATATCCTGCAACAGGTCGTTGGAGGATATTTAAACAGGCAACGCGCTACAATGGCCACGCTAAAACAAATTCACACCATAGCCGAAGAAGTTACAGATGCGCTCATTCGCAAGGACATAGTTACATTCGGGCATCTGGTTAATGTCGCATGGCAGCTCAATAAGCAGCTCGATCCGAACTCCAGCAACGATGAAATCGAATTGCTGTTCGAACGAGTCCGCCCCTTCATATACGGCGCCAAACTCCTCGGCGCCGGCGGAGGCGGTTTTATGCTGATGATTTGCAAATCGGCGGATGACGCTCGATCCGTGCGAGAGATGCTCGAAGCCGAACCGCCCAATGAGCGGGCAAGGTTCTTCGATTTCGACATCAGTAATAAGGGATTAACCGTAACCGTTTCCTGAAAGTTGGGACATTATGAAAAAGGCATTGATTACCGGTGTTACAGGACAGGATGGTTCATATCTTGTGGAACTGCTGCTGGAAAAAGGTTATCAAATCTGGGGGGTAATGCGGCGTAGCTCCTCATTTCACACGGGCAGGATCGACCATCTGTATAAAGACCCGCATGAACATCCGCAATTCAGGCTTGTTTACGGGGATTTGACCGACGGCAGCAATCTATCGACAATCATAAACGAGATTAAGCCGGATGAGGTATATAACTTAGGGGCACAAAGTCATGTCCGGGTAAGCTTTGATATGCCCATCTACACAGTTAATACCGATGCGGTCGGCACTCTTCGGCTATTGGAAGCGATCCGCTCCTGCGATAAGCCGGCAAAGTTTTATCAGGCCTCCAGCAGCGAGATGTACGGCAAGGTCCTCGAAACACCCCAGACAGAAAAGACGCCCTTCCATCCGCGAAGTCCGTACGGCTGTGCCAAGGTTTACAGCTTTTGGCAGACTGTGAACTATCGAGAAGCTTACGGATTATTTGCCTGTAACGGAATTTTGTTCAATCACGAATCGCCCAGGCGGGGCGAGACGTTCGTTACGAGAAAAATCACACAGGCGGCAACACGAATCAAGCTGGGCCTGCAGGACAAGCTCTATCTGGGCAATCTCGATGCAAAACGAGACTGGGGTTTTGCGGGTGATTACGTTGAAGCAATGTGGCTTATGCTCCAGCAGGACAAGCCGGATGATTACGTTATAGCCACCGGTGAATGTCGTTCGGTCAGAGAATTTGTAGAGGAGGTTTTCGGATATCTTGATTTGGATTGGCATAAGTACGTTGAGATCGATCCGCGATATTTCAGGCCGAGCGAAGTCGACTACCTTCAGGGCGATGCGAGCAAAGCAAAAAATATCCTCAATTGGAAACCGAAGGCAACCTTTCAAGAGCTTGCAAGAATGATGACGGATGCCGACATGCAAAGCGCCGAAAACTCGAAGATTATCAAAGACCATCAAAAGGCAAAAAATGAGTAATTTCTTTGAGAACAGACGAATTGTCGTTACCGGCGGCGCAGGTTTTCTGGGCGGCTATGTCACTAAGGGGCTGCAAAAACGGGGCTGTAAGAATATTCTTGTGCCGAAGATCAAAGATTATGATCTGGTCGATATTAACAACATCGTTCGGATGTACGAAGATATGAAGCCGGATATCGTCATTCACTTAGCGGCGGTTGTGGGTGGTATCGGCGCCAACCTCGAACGCCCGGCAGAGTTTTTCTACAAAAATTTAATGATGGGTGTTCAGCTTATAGAGCAAGGCAGACTTCGAAACATCGAGAAGTTCGTTGCAATCGGCACGATCTGTGCATATCCGAAATTTACGCCGGTGCCGTTTAAGGAAGAGGATCTTTGGAACGGGTATCCGGAAGAAACCAACGCACCTTACGGGCTGGCTAAGAAAATGCTGCTCGTTCAATCGCAATCTTACCGTACCGAATACGGTTTCAACTCGATATTTCTGCTACCGGTAAATCTTTACGGACCCGGCGACAATTTTAATCCCGCCAGCAGCCATGTTATACCTGCGTTGATTAAGAAATGCGTCGATGCGGTTGAAAGCGGTGCGGACCATATCGATTGCTGGGGTACGGGAAATGTTTCGCGCGAGTTTATTTACGCCGCCGATGCCGCTAAGGGGATTCTGCTTGCGACAGAACATTACAATAGCTCCGAGCCGGTGAATATCGGCGCCGGTTTTGAAATAACGATAAGGCAGCTTAGTGAAAAAATCGCCGATCTAACGGGCTTCTCCGGTGAACTTCGCTGGGACAGTTCCAAGCCGGATGGCCAGCCAAGGCGGTGTTTGGATGTCTCAAGAGCTCAAAAATGTTTCGGCTTCGAGGCTAAAACCCCTTTCGATGAAGGGCTTAAGGCAACGATAGATTGGTATAGAGCTAATCGCAAAAGGTTGTAAACTCGGCATTCAAAACGTCTCAGGCCGGAACAGGTCGAGAGATCCGGCGGTACATTCGTGACACTCACAAAAACAAAATCAGCTCGACACTATGTTGTAGTTCTTTGCGGTGCCCTTGCGCTTTATATAATAAGCTGTGCTCCAGGCGTTTTGTGGCAGGACAGCGGATTGATTCAGTATCGCATCTGGCATAACGATATCGAAGGCTTCCTTGGCCTCGCTATTTCTCATCCGCTCTTTTACATACTAGCGATTGGTGCAAAATACATCCCGCTCGGTGAATTTGTCCACAGGGTCAATCTGGTCTCGGCAGTCGCCGCGGCAGTTGCAGTCGCGAACATGTTCTTACTCGTACGCTTATGGCTCGGCAGGAATCTGCCTGCGGTTGTTGCGGCTGTTACTTTTGCCGTATCCCACACGTTCTGGCGCCACGCAAGCATTATTGAAACATACACACTCTGGACCGCTCTGTTTCTCGGCGAATTGATAATGCTGCTGCAATATACCAGAACCAGGCGAGTGCGTTATTTATACTGGCTGGGATTGCTGAGCGGCCTATCAATCGCCGTCCACATGCTCGCTTCGATACCGCTTATATGTTACGCCGTTTTTATTGCCTTTCTTCTGGCTAAAAAAGAAATTCATATCAGAAACCTGGCGATTATTGCTCTGCTGTGGATTTTCGGTGCGTTGCCTTACGAATATTTGATAGTCAAAAATATCATACAAACGGGTGACCTCACAGGGACTCTGGCTTCTGCGGCCTTCGGCCAGCGATGGCAGGGAGCGGTCCTTAATGCTTCGCTTTCAATGGGAATAGTGAAAGAGAACTTTCTGTATATCCTGCTGAACTTTCCCACGCCGAATTTTCTGCTGTTCTTCGCGGGTTGCTTTGGACTGTTCAAAATGTCACCGGGTCGAGGTTTTCGAAATATTATCCTGGCGCTGACCGTTCTGTTCTTTCTATTCGCCTTTCGATATACCGTCCCTGACAGGTATGCGTTCTTTATCCCGTTCTACTGTTTGGTTTCGATCCTGATCGGCCTCGGAACGGATATTTTGCGTAGTCAGAAGAATCTTAAGGTTCCTGTGTTTTTAGTGCTGCTTTTTTGCATATTACCCGTTGGCGTATACACCGTTTTACCGCCGCTGGCCGAAAAAATGCAGCTTAATATCGGCACGAGAAACGATATATCCCGCCGCGATGATTACGAATATTTCCTGCGGCCATGGAAAACCGGGTACAAGGGGACCGAGCGCTTTGCGAATGAGGCGTTGGGCTTGGTGGAGGATGATGCCGTCATCTATGCCGACACCACCACAGTTGGCCCGCTTCTATATCTTCAGGAGGTCAAAGGAATACGCCCCGATGTGAAGATTGTCTCGGGCACCGTTAACAGCAAAGATGCGCCGAAGTTCGATGAGCGGACTATCGGGCAATTGCTGGAAGCCGGGCCGGTATACGTTGTTTCACCCAGGCCCGGGTATTGCCCTCAATTTGTGCTTGATCATTACGATTTCATTCGAACGGGTATTCTTTGGCAAGTGGTCTCGTGTCGAGGGCGTCCCGCCCTCGAATCGCGGGCAGGATGCCCGCGACACAACGAATTAAGCCAATAACGAACAAATGAGTCAGCAACCTTTAACAACCTCAAAAAGACTGGTCCACAACACGTTCTTCAACGTTGCAGCGCTGGTGAGTAACGCCGTGATCGGCTTCTTTCTGATACGCTTTTTTCTCAGCCGGTTCGGCGAGGCTCAATATGGCGTATGGCTGCTTATCGGCGGCTCTATCTTTCGCTATGCCCCCCTGTTAAGCATCGGCTTTAATAGCTCAATTAACAGATATATACCGCTCTTCATAGCACAAAACGACGACGATGGAGTCCAGCGGGTCATCAGCACATCTTTGTTTTTCT
>DAOVMB010000180.1 GCA_030630905.1 Sedimentisphaerales bacterium | reverse complement strand
TCTTTTGCAACCACCCCAAATTATCTCGCAGAGTAGCCCTCAGAGGTGTTTTGTTGCCACGGAATCGACGATCTGCCCTCGATCGTTGGGGAGAATTAAAGTTGTCCGCAGGGGGTACATTTTCTGGTTCTTCTCAACTCGTACGCTTTCAGAAAGGGCTATTCGCACGGGCTGTTTACGACGCCGAACGAGTAAAAAAACTGGGGAACAGGGATTCGAACCCCGACTAACTGAGCCAGAGTCAGTCGTGCTACCATTACACTATTCCCCAAAAACCAGGTTCTTATAAATTTTCACTTACTTTACACCCAACAAGCCGTCAATGCAAGAAAAATCTGTATGATATAACTGCCATCTTTCCTCTTTAATTTGCTCTAATAATCCTTGAAATTTCTCATCCACTCCGGCCAGTCTTCGGGTCGTGCGTTGCCGGCGGTAGTCCAGGGACCGGCGATATCGAACTGTCGATTCCATCTGAGTGTCCACAATTGCTTGAGGCCGATTTTGGGGACGGACCAGTCCAGGAAAAGGCCATTAACTGAACCCATGTGCCGATTCATGTACGAGAACTGCATTTGATTGGAGCGATCGCCGTCATAACCGGGAGGCGCGTTTGTAGAAGCCGGACTAATCGCTACATATATACAATCCAGAAATACCGGGACTTTGTCTGCGCCTCTTACTCCGATCTTTCGCCAGTACTCCGGGCCGGATTTGTTGAGAATATTGCGGTTCATGGCATAGCTGCCGAAGAAGCCTTCTTTAGGCACCCAGGAGCCTCCCCAACCCCAGTCCGAGTCAGAGACCGTCTCCCCGCTCCAGCCCCAGGTAGCGTACGGCCCGAAGTTAACATCGGGATTCCGTGCCGCCGGGCAGCAACGCATCATTGGGTCACTGTAGTACGGTTGATAGAATTGCGGCCACATCTTTGAATAATCGGTCCCGAAAGGTCTATCATGGAAGTAGCCTTCGTTATCGTTGGTGTACATCGCGAAGATGAGGGCCCATTGTTTGAGCTGGCCCTGGCAGGATACTGACTTTGCTTGTTTTTTGACCCGATTTAGTGACGGCATTAAAATCGCCATTAATAACGCAATAATTGCGATTACCACAAGCAGCTCTATTAACGTAAATCCTTTTCTCTTGCACATAAATGAATTATCATACTCTTTTTCCGATGTGATGCATGCCAAATTTTACTTCATCAGCGATGTCTGTAAGGGCATCCATTCGTCTTGTTTAGGATTTCGGGCCAAAGCATGTCCTGAGCAAAGTCGAATGGGCCAATTATGTGATTCCTATGGGCCGTTCGGGCCTCTGGGGTCGATTTGTTTTAAGTTCTTGCTCTTTAATAATTTATAGCAGTCGGGCAGGTCGAACGACTTTAGTATGTTCGGCACGAGCGCTGAGAGCGGCCATGAATAAGACTCCGACTCGGCAATGTCGGAATAGCTGGTCAGGGCGTTTTTTAGTGTAACCTGTTTGACCTGGTCCGACAGGACGGCGGCAAACGTAGCTGGGACGGTGCCCCAGCCTTTGGCGACTAAGTGTACCTCCTCGTGGCCGTTGCTCTTGAGCCAGCCGAGAACGCGGAGAATATCGCGGGTCCTTTGCCCCGGGTAAGGTTTGCCGAGCATTATCGAATGGATCGCGTAGAAGTAATCGCTGCCGTAGGCGCCGAGATACGAATTCTCATTGCACGTATCCGGCTGGGATTCGCCGATGCCCCGCACATCGCACGTGTAGAAAGCGGAATCAGGCTCGGCGGCAATTAGCTCTTTGATAAGTGGTTCGGATCGCAGTTCGGCGTCGCTGGACTGGTGCGAAATGTACAGGATGGCTCGCTTCTGACCTTTGGGTGGCCGCGAGTACAGCCGCTCGTCGGAAAGCCGATAAACTACGGCGAGAATTTCAGGTTCAGTCTCGACAAGGTAGGTCGTCCAGTTCGGCTTCGGGAATTGGCGCGAACGCCAGTTGCGGAGTATGCGGTATTCGGGCGGCTCTTTGGCCTGCAACGCAGCCAATCTTCTGAATCCCAGCACCTGAGCGATACGCCGCTTGAGCATGGCCGCGGGAATATTTTTACGCCGCTGTGCTGTCAGTTGCTGGGACAGCTCTTTTGTAAATGAATAGACCGGGCGCGAATTCAGTTCGCAGACCTGCCCGCGCGGGGCGCAGTAGAGCGTTTCGTCTTTTTCGATCACCAGCTCCGGCTCGCTCGTTGCGTCGGAGACGCCCGTGACACGATTGAACAGGCGATACATGGCCTCGCGGTTTTCCTGGGAGTAGCCGTGATAGTCCGGACCGATGAAAAGCTCGATGTTGTCTTCGGCTCCCAAAAGTCCATACAGATGACGAAGTCGTTGGTAGGCCTCTTCGGCGCCGCGGGCGTCGAAGTAGTCTTTCTCCTTTGCGAGAATGATAACCGGTTTCGGCGCCATGGCGGCGAGAAAATCGCTGTGGTCCAATCCGAGCGCCAACGCATTGGGCGGGCACTGCTCGGTGTCGGCGGGAAGCTCGTTTTCCGTGTTCCGGCGGAAAGTTGTCACAAAGCAACTCGGCGCCGCCATCGTCCAGCGACGTTCGACGCCGCACAGCCAGGTTGTCATTGTGCCGCCGCCCGAGTTGCCGGTGACGCCGATATGCTTCGGATCGACCTCGTCCCGGCTCAGCAGGTAGTCCAGGGCGCGTATGCCGTCCCAGGCTCGCCATGAACCGAAGAACTCGCCGACCAGGAATTGCTGGTTGCCGGCGTATAAATGCTCGCGGACGCCGACGCCGATTTTCGATTTCAGGTTCTCATCCGGGTACTGGAGGCGTTCGCCCTGTCCGATGGGATCATAGATCAGGACAACGTAGCCCTGCCGGGCGAGTCCCTGGGCGAAGGATTGGTATATATTTATCATTTTCCCGGTTGCCGAGTGGCCGCACGTTCCGACAACACCGGGCAGTGGAAACGGTCGGCCCTTCGGGATATACAGATTGGCGGTGACAAGAAAGCCGGGCCGGCTCTCGAAGATTATGTTCTCTATTTTGTACGCATCCCGCTCGACGACGCTGGTGATACGCGGCTTGAGCGGCGTCTTTTCCGGCCAGGGCCCGAAGCTCTGCTGTATCTTTTCACGAACGCCACGTACGTACGCTTCGGCGTCGGCCTTTGTTTTAAGGCCGGCTCGTCGCTCATTCGCTCGGTTCTCGATGCGACGCACGGACTTAACGAAATATCCCTGTACCATACGGGGAAATCGATTGAGCGGCTTGACTGAATCGCTGTTCGAGGAAGCTGCGGCTTTGGCCGGGCATATACACAGTAGGGCGGTCATTACAAGAATGAAAACGTTAATTGCCCTTATATAATGGCTTGCTAACCTGCTCGAGCTTTCTTTTGAAGGGGTGCTAAAATAGAACATTATTTAATCCTCCATAAAAATATGTACTTGTACAAGTTTCTATCGGCAACGGCTCTTGTAATATTGTGTCTCATTTAATTTCGTTTTGTATTATAACCTTCAAAGTCGTCGATGGAAACAGGCAAGTTGAACTTAACTATAGTGAAAAATAGATTACTACGAATTCCGGCAATCGCCCAGCGGAAAAAAATCGTGACAGTACTCCGACAATTTGGATAATACAATTAAATTAGAGGTCTATAGGAGTTATGAATGAAGCTTAAAGTCTGGTTATTAGAGACACGGCCCCAGTTTCTTCTGCTCTCGGTGACTCTGGTGCTGCTTGGTACGGCGATATCGTGGCACGAAGGCTGTTTTGACTTACTTAAATTTGTCCTGACGTTACTCGGTCTGCTGCTGGCTCATACGAGTGTCAACGTGCTTAACGATTATTTCGATTACAAAAGCGGCATAGATTTAGAAACGACACGAACGCCTTTTTCCGGAGGCAGCGGAGTTCTGCCGCACGGACTTCTCAGGCCGAAGGGCGTTTACATATTTGGCGTGTGTTGTTTGATGGCGGCCTTAGCGATTGGTATTTACCTGACCTGTATTTCCGGCTGGCAGCTTCTACCTTTGATAATTCTCGGCGGCCCGGTGATTTACTTTTACACATCTCATTTAGTAAAATGGCTGGCGGGAGAATTCTGGGCCGGCCTTGGATTGGGAATGTTGCCGGTTTTGGGGACGTATTTCGTTCAAACCGGAAGCTACAGCGCCGAAGCTGTCGTCGCTTCTCTGTCGCCGGGATTCTTAACCGCGAATTTACTTCTGTTAAATGAGTTTCCCGACGTTGAAGCGGACAAAAAAGGCGGCCGGTATAACCTGGTAATTGCCCTGGGATCTAAAAAGGCCGGCCGATTGTACGCCGGGCTGATGGTGGTGACGTACCTCAGTATTATTGGCGGGGTGGCCTCAAAATTAATGCCGCCGGCAAGTCTCATCGCACTTGTTTGTACACCTTTTGCCTTAAAAGCGATTAGCACAACATTCAAACACTACGACAATATTCAAAAATTAATCCCCGCCCTGAAAGCAAATGTTATAACGGTTTTAGGCACCAATGCCCTGGTGGCGCTTGGCTATTTTCTGAGCGGTTCTCAATAAAAATTTAGGTAGAGGTCCTGTTTTTCTCCTTTCTCCGGAGATTGAAAAAAGTTCAAAATAATTTCATTTTTCTGTTGAAGTATGCTACAAACGTAGTAGAATTATGCTACGTATGTAGTAAGGAGAGAATAATATGAAGCTAACCGAACCGGAATGGCTAATCATGAACACATTGTGGGACAAGCATCCGGCAAAGGCACGAGATGTTGTCGAGCGGCTGCCGTCTTCTGTTAACTGGGCTTATACAACCGTAAAGACAATGTTGGACCGGCTGGTCGAGAAGAAGGCGGTAAGTAAAAGTAAACGTGGCAATACCGGCCTTTATGAGCCCCGACTTTCACGCCGACAGGCCCGTAGAACCGCTCTGAGGATGGTGCTGGATCGGGCTTTCGATGGGGCCTTCGGGCCTATGATGTACTTTCTGGTGGAAGATGAGAGTTTGTCCGCAGGAGAACGAAAAGAGCTAATCAAAATACTTTCCGGAAAAAGCAGAAGTAAGGGAGAACAAAAATGATTACACAAATAAATAGTGCTGCTGAAGGCTGGTGGAACTGGATGTGGCCGATGTTCTGGCAGGTAAGCGTTCTGGTCGCTTTGTCTTTGTGGGTGATAATTAGATTTCGAAAACTCAGGAAGTATCATGCTGGTAAATCCTCCATGGCCGATTTGCCTCAATGGTTTGGGCCTTTACTTGCAGAGACAGCGAAAAAGCTTGGCCTTCGGAAGCTTCCTGAGATTGCTTTATCCCGGAACATTTCTTCTCCGGCGGTGTTCGGTGTATTCAGGCCTGTACTTGTGCTGCCGGCAGCGACCATCCATCGCCTGTCTCAAGAGCGTACGGAACATATTCTGCTGCATGAGCTTGCTCACATCAAACGAGGGGACTTGCTGGTCAATACATTTTATATGCTGCTGCAGATTGTGTATTGGTTCAATCCGTTACTCTGGCTGATCCGGCGCCGGCTTCAGCACCTAAGAGAGCTTTGCTGTGATGCCACGGTGGCAAGAATTCTGAGGGACAAGACAGTGGATTATCGCGAAACTATCCTTGAAGTCAGTCAGCGATATCTGGCCAAACCTGTTGAGCCGGGAATCGGGCTGTTGGGTATGATAGAAACTTCCAGCCGTTTGCTGGTTCGGCTTAAGTGGCTGGAGAAGAGGACCTGGAAATACCGCGGCATACGTATCGCCACAATTTTTGTTGTCGTTGCCCTTATGTCGATTTGCGTTCTACCAATGGCAAAGGCTAAAAATGCCGGTGTGCTTACGGTGGCTGCAGATGGCAGTGCGAAGTATAGTTCGATTCAGAAGGCAATAGACGCCGCCGATGCGGGCGCTGTAATTCGTATCGGGCCGGGTATATACAAAGAACGTTTAAAAATTGGTTCATCCGGTTAATGCGTATATTGAGTTGTGCAAGTTG
>DAOVMB010000237.1 GCA_030630905.1 Sedimentisphaerales bacterium | reverse complement strand
GTAAAGCTTTTTTTACAAGGCTGAATATTGTGGCACTCCTCAATCGAAAGAGAGGAGAAACAGAGAATACAAAGTATGCCTAAATGAGAGAGCTTTACGTCTACTCGACCAAACAAAGCCAATTTATTAGTTCAGTGTTCTGAGTTAAGCGGACAGCGTCGAATGGAGCCAATTGCACGACTCTGCAAACGCTCTATTTTGCTATTCCTGGATTTGTTTGTGCCGGTACTGAATGTAGGCTTCGCGCATCCCCACGTAAGGCTCTATGGTCATAGACTTGAACGCCTCGTATTCGCCGATGTAAAACGAACTCTCGTTTGTGTACCTGACAGCAGAAATGCCGATAGCGGCTTCTGTGGGCTCGATGTAAGAGACGGGATTGAGGAACCAGTCACCTATCCTACCAACCGAATCCCTTGCAGTCGATGGTCCGATCAGGGGCCAAACGATATAGAAGCCGTCGCCGAGGCCGTATACCGCCAGGGTCTGACCGAGGTCTTCCCGCACAGGTTCCAGGCCGTATTGAACCAGAGCGGGATCGCCGAAGCCCAGAACACCCATTGTTGTGTTGATCGTGAACCGGCGGAATTCCGTGCCGGCACTTTCGCCTTTTCCCTGGAGCAGGCAATTGATAAAACGCACGGGTGTTGTGATATTGTTGAAGAAATTGCGAATTCCCAGCCGAGCCGGCGCGGGGATCACGCCCGTGTATGCCTGGGAAACCGGCTTGACAACCCAGAAGTAAAGCGTGTCATTAACATTGTACATCGTGCGATTAAAGGGCTCCAGTGGATCTGCCAGCTCAATCATCTGCTCGGCAAACTCCTCTTCCAGCAGGTCAAAATCGTCATTAATGGCCGCTTCGGCCGAGTCGTCCGTAAAGGGTGCCACTTGCATGGAAGAAGCAGAATTCCCGGAGGTTGCACAGCCGGAAATCATACAGGCCAAAACAATAATAATCAAAATTCGGAGCTTCACGTGATATCTCTTCACAACTGCTTTAATGTCTTTGAATACCATTTGTCTGTACTTGATTTCTCAATCCTCCTTGCCAAAAACTTTGCCCAGAATCAGCATTTGCGGCAACAGCGTCAAGGCCGCAAGAAGCGCCATCAACATGGCCAGCCCTGTCAGCAGGCCGAAATACACGCTGGGCATGAAATTAGACAGGGTCAGAATGGAAAAACCGATGATAATCGTAACCGACGTATAATACATGGCATGGCCGATGCTTCCATGGCATCGATGCATCGTCGGCAGGTAATTCCGGTCTATTCGAAATTCTTGTTTGAATCTATGAATATAATGAATCGTGTTATCGACGGCAATTCCCAGACTGATGGCCGCGATGGTGATAGTCATCATATCAAGAGGGATATTCAACCAGCCCATTATACCGAGTACGAGTGCGATAGGAAGCACATTTGGAACCATCGCGATCACGGCAATTTTCAACGACCTGAACAGCACCAGAAACATCCCTGTCAGCACTATCACAGTGATGCCCAATGTAAGTGTCTGGGAACCGAACAGGCTTTGCAGCATGTTGTTGTACAAGACCAGCAAACCGGTCAAACGAACACGTTCGGGATTAAGCTTCAGCGTGCCGGTCAGGTACGCCCGGATCTTCTTCAGCAGTTCATTGCGTCTCAGTGTCTTATCGGAATCCCTGACTCGAACCCAGAAACGCACCTGATTATGCTCCACGGAAACAAAAGGCTTTATCAACATAGTCTTGATTTCTTCCGGAGCTTCATTATAAAGCAGGGCCAGCTCGAGACTGTCCAGCGGCTTGCCGTCGTTGACTTTCTCCATAATATTCAATATGGTGGCCGGCGACAAAACCTTGCCGGTTTCCCGAAGGTTCTCAAGATAGGAATGCACGGCCTTGATACGAGCCATCTTTTCGGCGGTAAACCAGTACTTCTCATCCGTTCCGCCTTCGTCAAATTCGTCAAATTCATCGAATTCGTCATCACTTTCCGCTACCGCAGGCTCAGCAGCAATCGGCGGCGTTTGAGGCTCATCGAATTCGAGGATAACATCCAGGGGGGTCGTCCCGCCCAGACGTTCGTCGATGACTTTCATCCCCTTGTAAATCTCGGTGTCCTCGCCGAAGTAATCGATGAAACAATTCTCCACCTCCAATCTCGATATACCAATGATGCTCAGAACAAGAGCCAGAGCGCTGATACCAACGATCAGTACGCCGTGGCCCTCGGTAAATCGTGCCAGGACGGACGTCAGAGAAAAACGCCACACTCGTCTGTCGGGAGGTTTTTCTTTTGGGATCAAAATCAGAACGGCGGGAAACAGTATAAAAGTCACAATCAGGGACACAATCAAACCGACAATCATCATCCAACCGAACGCGATGACCGGCCTGATATCACAAAGAACCAAAGAACCAAAACCGGCAATCGTGGTCAGGACCGTATACACACAAGGTTTCAGCTTTAGCCGGATAGTCTCGAAAATCAGTTCGCGATTCGGGGCTTCCGGCCTCTGGGCAAGGAGCTCCCGATAGCGCACAATCAGATGAACCGTAATTGCCATGGTAATAATCAACTGCAACGAGATGAAATTAGAGCTTATGACTGTCACCTCCCAGCCCAGCCATCCCAGCAGGCCGATCATACAAATCGCCGAGACGACACAACAGAGCATCGGCAGCAATATCCAGCGTATTGCCCTGAAGATGACGCCCAAGGTCAGAATCAGAAAGAACAGAACCCCAAAGCCGAAAATCTTCAAGTCGCTCTTAATGAAACTGACCATATCGTCCGCGATCATGCTGACACCACCGAGAAACAAGTCCGCATCCCGGCGATAATCATCCATGATTGTCCGTATCGCGGCAATATCCTGATGACGCTGCAACCTCATTTTGTCCCGGTGTTCTCGGAGCCGCCCATCCGCATGCTTCAATTCGGAACGTTCTGCCGCAGCCATCGAACCGGACACTTGTTTCTGCCGCAACGCATTGCGGTGTTCCACCAATCCACGGTAAATCTCATCATCCGGAAAATTGACCAGCAGCGCCGTCGTCTGCGAATCCGAGCTTAGCAAAAGATCCCGACAAAGTGGGCTCTCAGCAAGTTCGGTCCCGGCCTGGCTCAAGTCAACAGCCGGCGACTCAAGCGTGGGTAGATCGGCACTGAGCTGCTTAATTGAAACGGGAGGACTTCCCAGCAGAGGAATATCCAGAATAGAACTCACGGATACGACGTGTTCCAGAGAGTTCAACTCATCTCGAAGGCAAGCTAAGATACTTAGCGTATCCGGCGAAAATAAGGGGCTTTTGGGAGTGTATGTCAGAATCAGAAAGTCGTTCTGTCCGTAGCGAGAGTTGATCTGACGGGCGTACAGCAGGTCTTCGTCATTCTCCAGCACCAGCGTTTCCGCAGAAGCATCCAGCCTGAAATTCCGGCCTTCAAATGCAAGCAGACTTACAACTGCCAGCACGCAAAGAATAACTATCCCGGGATGTTGCAGGACCATCCGGCCGAAAAAAAATGATACGAATGAGTGCTGTCTCGTCATTATATGGACCCAACGCAGCAAACCAAGGTCACTTAGTCGGTGGTTCCTCCAGCCGAGAAAGAAGATCCTCAACAGTGCCCTTGCTCAGAATATCATCAAATTGTGACCGGTAGGTCAAGAGAATGCTAATGCCCTGGATTTCCACATCATAGACCTTCCACCGTTTTTCCACCTTGCGAAGCTTGTGCATTAGGACTATCTTTTTGTCCTTGGTTTTCAACTCCATCGGAATGTAAACCGTACTCTTTTTCTTCACGGCCGGCTTGAATAAGACTTCTTCATTTGTGTAGAGCGAGATTTTCTCACGATATGAGGTCCTCAACTTTTTAATGAAAAGCCCGGTGAATTTCTGGCGTTGCGACACTGTCAATTTTGGCCAGTGCTTTCTACCTAATACAAGTTTGGCCATTAGTGGGAAATCAAAAATCGGGGTCACGATCTGATTGATTTTCTTTTCCCTCGCTTTCTGATCGAGGTCTTTTTTCTGTAAGACCAAAATGACGGCATCCCACTTGGTTCTAATTAGCTCGCTTGGATCATTTGGATAATTTGGATCGTTTGATTCCTTGCTGCCTGCATTAACACTCTGACACACAATCAGGATAATTATAATGGCAATCCAAAAGCTTCTCATAGTCTACTCCTTATGTTGCTTGCGTTTCCATACATATTGTAATTGTACTGTCGGACGAAATATGCTGCAAGCATGAATGTTATTCGCCCTCCCACTATCCAGCCCGACGCTCATACGCCCGATACAGCAGGTCAAGTTCGGCCGTTTTAGCATCATAACTTTGCTGTAGTTCCGCAAGCCGCTGGGGATTCTTGTAGATCATTTCGTCGCCAAAACGTTCTTTCATGCCGGCCAACTCTTGCTCAAGTTCAATTATCAACTCCTCGATCTGTTCGACGGAGTATTTATTAAAGCGTTTGAGCTCTTCGGGCGTTCTGGGCCGGGGCTTGCTCCCGGCGCTGGCAGGCCGGCGCTTTCGAGGGCCGGCAGCATGTGATTGAAGCTTCTGCTGCTGGGTTTCTACCCGCTTACTGACAAGGGATGCATAATATGAATATGCCGGTTTTGCATCGATGAACTCCGTCTTGCCGAGGCAACGAGAGCCTAACTCATCCACGCCGACCACAATTAGTTTATCTACAACACGGTCCAGAAAGTAACGATCATGGCTCACAACAATCATGGTTCCGGTATAATCATCCAGTGCGGCTTCCAGCATCTCCCGGCTGGCAATATCCAGATGGTTAGTAGGCTCATCCATGACTAACACATCGGGATCGGCCAGAACCAACCTGCAAAGCATCAGGCGATTGCGCTGCCCCCCGCTCAAATCCCCACATTGCTTGAACACATCGTCGCCGGTGAATAGAAAAGCGCCCAGCCTGTTACGCACCTGCTCCGATGAGAGTCCGGGATTTGTGCCGAGGGCTTCGTCCAGAACGCTCACGGAAGCATCCAGAACGTCGCCGTGCTGATCGAGATAT
>DAOVMB010000387.1 GCA_030630905.1 Sedimentisphaerales bacterium | reverse complement strand
GATCCAACGGCCTACCTCAAGTACATCGCCGCCCGCTACGGAAGTTATCCCAACATCTGGATTTGCCTCTGCAACGAATTCAATATCAAGCAGCCGAAATATTCCGAAGAACAAATCGCTCGATTCGGACGCATTATCAGGCAATACCTGCCCTGCCCGACGCCTTTGAGCGTGCATACGGTGCCGCGTACGCTTTGGCTGGCGAAGTTCGATGAGCTTGCGCCCTGGAACGATCATCAGATTATCCAGAAGAAGATTCGCAATCTTCCCGATGCCGCCGACGCGATTCAATATACATGGCGAAATCCGGATGGCAAAAGCCCGCGCAATAAGCCAACGATTAACGATGAACTGAGCTACGAGGGCAAAGGCGACAGACACACTGAGCACGATACGATTGAGTCCCATCTTGGTGCTTTTCTCGGCGGAGGTTACGGCACGACCGGTGAAAAACCGGGTTCCAAGCTGGGCCAGTATTTCAAGGGATGTTTCAATCCGGCCGAGCACACTTCCGCCGACAATCTGAAATTCCTTCGAGAGACTATCGACAAGAATGTCACGTTCTGGAAAATGGCGCCCGACAGCGGCATCTTCTCGAACCTGCATCCCGGCTTCCGCGGCCTTGCCTGGCCGGGACACGAATACGTGCTCGGCACAAACAAGGCCCATAAGCAAATCGTTGCAAACCTGCCGGGCGGGACATGGACGATTAAACGCTATGACATAATCAGTAAAGAAGAAAAAAACTTGAGCGAAGCCGCTCGCGGCAGCTTCACATTCGATGCCCCCGGCAGCCGGGCGGTAATGTTCCTTTTCAAAAGAAACTAAGGTGCGAGCGGTTGAAAGAAATACCCGCTGGTCGGTTTAACCGGCCGGCTTGACTGTGTATTTCATCCAGGGACATGTTTCTTTCTGGGGACATTCTTTGCAGCCATGTTTGGTCGATACAAGCGGCAGAATGACAAAGGCATTGATGGCGAATATAACAAGTAAAACCAGCAGGGGCAGCGAGAAGCCGCGTATTAGAGGGACAACGCTGGCAACGATCGGGATGAACCAGAGCGGAACGATAACCGGAATATGCTTCTTGAATTTTTCGTCGAAGCATTCGACCGTTTCTTTGACGCGAAATCTTGCCGCGATGCGCCCGTACCCGCAGGGACACGACCGCGTGTTGAAATACCTGCAGTACGGGCAGACGAAGACCATAATCCAGATGGACCCGGCGATGCCGTATGCCAGATATGCAATCGCGGCGATCCGGCCCCCTGACGAGCCGCCGTAACTGAAAATGAGAATGACCGTTCCCAGCAGGATCATGACGATGTATGCCGTATTGTTGATTAGTTCCTGGGCGGGCGAGTACTCCCGCATCGGCTCGCCTGCCTGACCGTTATTGTCCGGGGCAATTTGTCTGGTCATTGGTTCTTCCTCTCACGGGAACCAGGGAAAGTGCTCAGCTTCAGCCGCTGACATCGACACATACCAATTGCCCCGCCGCATTGCGGGCGTAGATTCTGCCGTTGGCGAGGACCGGATACGTCCAGCACTTGCCGGTAAGAATCTTCGCCGAGGCGAGCTCCTTAAATCCTCCCGGCGACGCCTCTGCGATGACCAGCTTTCCCTTTTCTCCGAGTATAATCAGCTTGCCGTCGGCGAGCATCAGCGAACCTGTGCCCATACCTCTCTGCGACCACTTCTTCTCGCCGGTTGCCAAATGCAGACACGTAAGCTTGCCGCCGCCGCCGACCTGTCCGTCGAAGCCGTATATATGTCCTTCCCAAAGTACCGAGCAGTTGATCTGGTTCCGCATATTCTTGTTCTGCCAGATTTTAGTGACATCACCGCCGCTGATTTTCACGAGAGCACAACCTTTGTTGTATCCGGACGAAATGAAGATGGTGTCGCCGGAGATAATGGCATCGGCGGCATTAATATCGTAGCCGGTCTTCCAGGGGAATTTCCACATTACCTTGCCCGTTGCAGGATTCAAACCGACCAGTTCCTTACTCACTGCCATCGCCACACCCTTCCGGCCGCCGATGGTAAACGGTACACCGGTTGAGTAACCGCATGCACCTTTTCCGCTTTGCCATGCCGGACTGCCGTCAGCTTTTTTAAGTGCCGTGCCGTAGGTGCCGGCATTGTAAATCACAAGGTTTCCGGCCACGAGCGGCGAGCTGGAAAAGTGAAAAGTGGGATGTTTCAAGCCCAATTCCTTGTTCAGATTTTTATGCCAGACGATCTCGCCTGTCGCCGCATTGAAACGAATGGCGTCGCCGTTTTTGCTGAAGGTATAAACTGCGTCACCGTCTATTGTCGGAGTCGCGCAGGGGCCGCCTTCGTGGTTCTTCTTGTACAAAGGACATGGATAGGATGTCTTCCAGATTTCCTTACCCGTAGCGGCATCCAGGCAATAAAGAATGTCTTTATCGTTGATATTGCCCGTGGCATAGACCTTGCCGTTGTTTACGGACATCGATGCGAATCCGGTTCCAAGCGAATATTTCCAGAGCACCTTCGGGCCATCTGCGGGCCAGCTTGCGGCCCAGCCGGTTTCACTTGATATCCCATCATAATTGCCCCCCCGGTAGTTGGGCCAGTCTGCCGCCTTGGCGGTACTGTGATAGCTAAAACCAATCAGACATAGTGCAAGAGCAAAAACTGTCGCAAAGAGATGCTTTCTACTTGTTTTTAACATATTCGTAAACCTTTCCAAATGAGATTACAAATTTAATTGCTAACATCGACGCAGACCATATCACCATTCGCATTGCGGGCATAGATATTACCGTTTGCCAAGACCGGAACTGTCCAGCATTTGCCCCCGAGTATCTTGGCTGAGGCTAGTTCCTTAAACCTCACCGGTGAAGCCTCTGCAATTACCAGTTTACCCCTTTCACTTAGGATAATCAACTTGCCATCGGCAAGCATAAGGCTTCCTTTGTAATACCCGCTTTTCGACCACGCCACCTGGCCGGTCTTAAAATTTAAACATTTCAACTCTCTTTCGTCGAAGCCATAAATATATCCATGCCACAGCACAGAACTATTAAGATGATTCCGCATGTTTTTATTCTGCCAAAGCTGGGTAACATCGGCTCCTTCAATTTTCAAGAGCGCACAGCCTTTGCCACATCCGGAAGAAACGAATACTGTGTTACTCGAAACTATAGGATCAGCAATATTTTCGTCATAGGGTGTTTTCCATGGGAATTGCCAGACCTGTTTTCCAGTTGCTGCAATCACTCCTACAACTTCTCTGGCTCCAAATATCACCACACACTTTTGGTTACCCATGGTGTAAGGCACAGCAGTAGCGTACCCGGCAGGGTCGTTTCCATTTTTCCATATCAATCTGCCGTTAGCTTTATCGAGGGCAACACCGTAAGTACCTGCATTAAGAATAACCATGTTATCGATTACAAACGGCGAACCGGCAAAGTACCAGGTGGGGTGTTTAATGCCTAATTCCTTGTTCAGATTCTTATGCCAGACTATTTGGCCTGTCGCTGCCTTGAAACGGATAATATCACCATCTTTGCTGAAGGTATAAACTGCGTCACCATCCACCGTCGGTGTTGCGGAGGGGCCACCTTCATGATTTTTCTTATATAAAGGGCACGGGTAGG
>DAOVMB010000380.1 GCA_030630905.1 Sedimentisphaerales bacterium | reverse complement strand
CTTGGGCGAGAGCGGCATGAACATGCTCTCCTGCATGGAGATATTGCTTTCGGGATATTCTTTCTCGGTGTGCCGGCCGCCCATCGCGCAGTTGCGGAACTGCCACGGGGCCGCGACCTTGCTTCCATCTTTCAGCGTGACCGACTGTATTCGCGTGGTGAGCAGTCTCTTCTTGATCTGGCCGACCTGAACCATCCAGCTCTCCTTCGAGGCGGACGCAGCCGCCCTGGCCGCCTGCTCGGCGGCGATCTTCTCTCTGGTGCGGAACTCGTGCAGCTTGCCGGGGTCGGCCAGCAGCCGGTCGAGCAGACCGACACAACCTGGCGCCAGGAAGAACCTGCCGATGTAGATCATCCAGTCCTGCCCCGCGGCCAGTCCCACGAGGATGAAGAAACCAGCGATTGGCAGGAAGATCGTAGCGAGCCACTGGCTCCAGATCGGCGCCGATGCCGCGACCGCTAAGTTGTAAGGGGCGTCGGGAGCATAATTGCCGCCTTCTTTCTTGACACCATAAAATTTGCCCCACGGTATCAGCAGGAACATTTGTGCGTACCAGCCGAATTTGTTGCCGCCGCCCTGAATGACAGCGTCGGCCTTGTCCTGGGAGTCCTGGTTCAACGCTGTAAGCTTCATGGCGGTCAAGAAGTGCCCTATCTCGTGGATGGCAATGGCGATGTGCCAAGACAGGTAAAGAATAATTACCGAGACAACCGTCTCCCAGCTTAAAAACATGAATTTCAGGACTTCGAGCTTGATATTGACATCCGGGTCGGCCGCCGCCGTTGCCAGTGCCGCCGCGGGAAGGCTCAGCACCGACGAAATGAACGCCGCGTGGAAGGAGACCAGCTTATGGTTTGCGATGACCCAGCCTCGCTCCAAATATCCCGCAGCGGGGGCTGATTTGCCTTGTTCCTTGCCCGTTATCGTTTCTGTTTGCATTATTTTAGTCATGCTACATTACTCCTTATTCGATATTTTTTCGAAATTCTATGTGAGGCTATCCGGAGACTATTCTTGCATCAAATACCATTTTGAATTATGTCTGTATCCAATTCTTTCATTAATGAATTTTCGGAAGTTTGCCATAAATATTCAAGTGTGTCAATAAAAATTCGATTGACTGTCTATGGGGACGATCAGAAAACGTTTTGTCTAAGGAGTACTTATGAATGAGAACTACGGGAAAACTGAGGATGAGATCAGTGATCTTAAGCTGGCGCTGGAAAATTTCGAGCAGGAAAAGGAGCGTGTCAGGGCGATAATCGGCAAAATCGGAGGCGTACCGCAATTTCACACGAAGTTGATTAATGCCTTATTTATCGTAATTATTATTGTGGCCGGCACGATTTCCATATTTTCGGGCGATAGATTACGTCTTCTAATGGTCGAGCTGACAACGGTCATGCTGTCGGTAAAAATCATCTATATGATTCACATCCAGATGCGTGTTAATCACTTCAAGTTTTGGATACTTTCGGCGATCGAATGGCGAATCAACGAAATGACGTTTCAGATAAAACAGCTCACTAAGAAATAGTTTTACGAAAGCACCAGCCTTTATAAGCCGATATTAGCCGGCAGATGAAGTTTGTTTGGGTCTCGCCGAAACGTCCAGCGGGGCCGATAGATTACAAAATGGTGTCCGGCTATGTTTTCTTACTCAACTTGGCCCGGACTTATGCCGATAAAATACCAATAGACTTATGTGTTTTTAGATAAAGGAGAATGTAATGGGGATTCAAAATTGGTCTGAAGATATTATTCTCGTGGACTTGCCCCAGGAGCCGGAAATGGGAGATGAGCTTAAGGCGGTCACCGAAATGGTGCGTGATAGAGGCAATTGCGAGGTCGTTATTGACTTTTCGAGCGTCGATATTCTCACCTCTTCCAGTATATCGAAGCTCCTGAAGCTGCGAAAATTGCTGACCGATTGCGGGCATCGGCTCGTTTTCTGTAGTGTTGCCGCGGCGACCAGAGGGATTTTTACGGTAACCGGCCTTGATGGAATTTTTGAGTTCGCCGACGATAAGTTCGTCGCCCTGGCAAGTTTGCAGATGGTTAGTTAATATGGATGAAGAAATTCTGCGGCAAATTGAGCAGATAATAGGTTACAATTTTTCCGACAAGAATCTTTTAGTCAAAGCGTTCACTCATTCCTCTGCGGTCGATAATCGCCTGTTGAGCAATGAAAGGCTTGAGTTTCTCGGCGATTCGATTTTAGCGGTGGTCATTTGCCAGGCCCTCTTCGAGAATTTCACGAATTATCTCGAGGGCGACTTAACGAAAATAAAGAGCAAGCTTGTCTCTCGCGAGACCTGCGCTCAAATTTCCGGGCAGCTCGGCCTGCAAAAATTCCTCAAAGTCGGCAAGGGCATGGTCTCGAATCGTGCACTTTCGGGTTCTCTGGCGGCGGGCGTTTTGGAGACGATTATTGCCGCGATACATATCGACGGCGGTTTTGAGGCCGCCCGCGATTTTATTTTGAGGATTTATGGCTCGTTGATTGAGCAGGCCGACGCCGAGCATGACCATGGCAACTTCAAGTCCCTTCTCCAGCAGTATTCCCAGGAGCACTTTAACGCTACGCCTTCTTACATACTGCTCGACGAAAAAGGGCCCGATCACAATAAATGTTTCGAGCTGGAGGTGACTATTGAGGACCGCCATTTTCCAAGCGCCTGGGGTTCGAACAAAAAGGAAGCCGAGCAAAAAGCCGCTTCCAACGCCCTGGTAGAATTAGGAGTCCTCCAAAAAACCGCCGAAAATCCCGCCGAATAGTACTCATCTTACAGATTCCTTCCGAGCAGGTTTTATTTCTTCAAAAACAATATCGCCCCGATAATTCCAGTATAATGATTATGTGGAGAGTATGTGCTTTGTGGCCGTTTCAGTAGTCTTTGAAGCTTCTCATCCTCTCCTGCCATTCTTCGGGTTGTATGCCGCCGGCTCTGGTCCAGGGTCCTGCTGTGGCGAAATCGGGACGCCACTTCAACGTCCAGAGTTCTTTGAGTCCGATCTTTCTGACCGACCAATCCAGAAACAGCCCATTGATGGCCCCATTATGACGGTTGATACAGACTTCCCCCGCTGAGCCGGAAGGTTCCCTTTTTGGCGGTGGTTGGCCCTCGTTGACGAGCGAACAAGAAGGCTTAACCGAATCGAGAAGCATCGGAATGTTGTCACGGCCTCTAATAGAAAAGATGTTCGTATCGGATTGCCTGGACAACAACGATTTGAAACCCTCGAATTGAATGGTGAAAACATTAGCATTCAGGCCATAGCTCATGCGAAAAGGTGGGCCGGGCCTTGTGATTTCCCATGGCGCAAATGTCAATCCATATTTACCCTGCACGTAGGTCTCCCCATTGATCCTTCCGGTAAAGGTCCCGGGACCGTTGCCCCTCGTGGCCATGGGACAACAAGCGATATCTTCCGTTCGCACGCGGTGAAGATGCCCAGGTTTATTTGGATCGACTTCTTTACTGACGTATAGGCCCCTCAGAAGTGATAGACCGGGGTCATAATCGGCCCGTCTCGGAAAACGGCCCTCATTATCCTCCAGGTATAGAGCCAGTGTTGTTCCCCATTGCCTCAGGTTCGTTTGACAGACGACTGCCCGCGCCTGATTTCTGACGCGCTGCAGCGCCGGCAGCAATATCGCCATCAGCAGAGCGACAATGGCAATTACCACAAGCAGCTCGATGATTGT
>DAOVMB010000376.1 GCA_030630905.1 Sedimentisphaerales bacterium | reverse complement strand
CAGAGTATCGATAACACAAACGACTGGGCCAAGGCCGGCGTGATGATTCGCGAGACGCTTGATGCGGACTCCGCGCACGCGATGATGGTAGTGACACCCGCTCAAGGTGTTTCCTTCCAGCGACGCAACGTAACCGGTGACACCAGCGCCGACGATACGACCGGAGGAATATCCGCGCCGTACTGGGTGAAGATAGAGCGCGATTTATCCGGCAACTTAACAGCTTACTCTTCAACGAACGGCTCTACATGGCAGATGCAGGGAACACCGGACAATATCTCAATGGGTGCGAATGTCTATATTGGCCTGATAGTGGTCAGTACTAATGCCTCTTTAACATGCCAGGCCGTGTTCTCCAATGTCACGACTACCGGCACGGTTGGTCCGCAATGGGCGAACCGGGACATCGGCATAGCCAGCAACGCCGCTGAGCCGTTTTATGTAGCGGTTTCCAATAGCGCCGGCACGCCTGCGGTGGTGGTCCACGATGATCCGGCCGCGGCAACGATAGACACCTGGACGGAATGGATTATCCCCCTGCAGGCCTTTGCCGATCAGGGCATCGCTCTAACCAACGTTGACAGGATCGCGATTGGCCTGGGCACCAGGAGCAATATGACAGTGCCCGGCGGTTCGGGTAAGATTTACATAGACGATATCCGGCTGTACGGACCGAGGGATATTGTCGTTGAAGAATAAATTGACACTTTAGAACAAGCATTGGACGGCAGATAATGTTAAATAATTTCGGGGCCTGTACCGATTAACTCGGTATGGGCCCCGCATGTTCTTACGAGCATTACGGTTGACTATTTTTGAGAAAAAGAAATATATGAAATCGATTCGTATTCTCTTGCATCTGTGGCGCTTTAGCGTTATTATCCTTTGATGATAAAGTATAAGCATGTTTTAGCGCTAAACCCATATTTCGGGGATTCAACCGCAACGATGGGGATGTTTCCTCCAACCGGTCTCGAGTATATCGCCGCGAGCATGAAAGACCTGGTCGGCAAAGTGACGCTACTCGATCTTCGATATGAAAGCGCCTATAGTAAGCCGGAGGTCCTTAGCGAGTTTGTCAGGAGCCAGGTCGATCTATTGTGCATAAGTATTCGATGGGAAGCTCAGTTCGAGAGGGTCTGTGATTTCGTTTCTAAGTTGCCGCCTGAGGTATGCACGGTTGTTGGCGGCTACAAAGCGACGCTTGAAGTGGAGCACCTGTTCGAGCGTTGTCCCAATATCGATATGATCGTACGAGGTGAGGGCGAAGATATTATCCAACAGATCGTCGCCGGGGCCTCATATAAGGATATTCGGGGCCTTTCTTATCGGGAGAATGGCCGAATTATCCACAACGAAATCCATGATTTGCCTGACATCGCACGTATCCCATATCCTGACCGGTCCCTGAGAAGGTACGATTATTACTTGATTCAGCACGGCGTTCGACTCAGCAGACGTGCGTTCGATACGATACTAACAACGAGAGGATGTCCGTTCAAATGCAAGTTCTGTACATTCAGTCTTAATCCGCTCGGACAGAAGAGAAGCTACACGGAACGGCCTCTCGAATCGGTTATTGAAGAATTGAAGACAATTAAGGCCGATTTCGTACTGTTCAGCGATGACAACTTCTTCACCAATCCCAGGCGGAGTGAAGAGCTTTGTGATCTGATTATCGAGAACAAGATCAAGAAGACCTTTGCCGTCCAGGCCAGAATTGATATGGCGAAGTATCCTAAGATTCTCGATAAGGCGGAGAAAGCGGGTTTCAGGCTTTTTCTTATCGGGATCGAATCGCCGCATGACTGGATCCTGAAGCAGCTTGCCAAGGGTATCACCCAGCAGCAGATCAGGGATGCCTTTGCAGTCTTGACGCAGTATGCCTTTTTCTTGCATGGTTACTTCATCTACGGCAACATCGGCGAGACGGAAGAAGAAATGCTCTATATCCCGAAGTTCGCAAAGGAGATCAAGGTCGATTCCATCAGTTTCCAGAAGCTTCGTATTGAGAAGTTCTCGCCCCTGAAGGAAATTGTTGAGAATACGCCGGGCTACCACTATAGTCGTATCGGTGGTCCCGTGTATTCGGACCGTTACGGGAAAAAGGAGCTGAAACAAATCCGGAACCGGATTCGGTCGGAGTTCTATGATTGGCACCAGATTAACCATATAATAAAAAAATCTCGGCGGATAGGCCTTTTCGATGGGCGTGACCTGGCTGTTGCTTTACCTAATCTACCTCTGCTGATGTACAGGTTGGCCAAACGAAAGATCCGAAGGAAAAAACATGTCCGGATTCCCGGAAAATGAAACCGACGATTCTGTCCCAATCCATCGTTACCTATCGGCAAGTATTAAGATAAGCCGGCTTACACTTGCAATTTTATGATTAACCTGATAATCTGATTAAGCATGAAGGCTTAAGATTGTTGATTAGCGTTCTATATGAAAAATTCCGGCTTGTTATGCTTGCGAAAAACACAGAGAAATGAAGTTTACAAACCTTGACCTAAAGCCCAAAATCCTCTCGGCGCTAAGAGACATGCAATATGTCGAGTTGACGCCCGTGCAGGAAAAAACCTTCCCCCACGTCCTGGCCGGTAGGGACATAATCGCCCGTGCTGAAACCGGTTCGGGAAAAACCGCCGCCTGCGCCGTTCCCATTGTCCAGATGGTCGATCCTTCTATTAAAGCCGTCCAGGCCCTGATCCTTGTTCCTACCAGGGAATTGGCACTACAGTACGTTGGAGAAATCTCCAACATCGCCAGGCGAACCGACATCGCACCCTCTGCCGTTTACGGAGGCTTTCCCATCCAAATCCAGACGGCAAAGCTGAATCACGGAGTCGAGATTCTCGTGGCCACCCCCGGAAGGCTCATCGACCTGCTCCGCAACACAAAACTTAGCCTGTCGAACGTCAGGACCTTCGTCCTCGACGAAGCGGATGAAATGCTCAATATGGGATTTATCACGGACGTGGAATTCATAATCTGCTGCCTCATACACGAACACCAGACTCTTCTGTTTTCCGCGACCATGCCCAAAGAGATTTCGAAGCTGGCCCAAAAATACTTGAAGGATCCTCTCACTATCAACTTGAGCAAGGAACAGACCGCACCGCAAAACCTCCAGCACCATTTTCTGCAGGTCAACAGCAGGAACCGATTTGAATCTCTGCTCGAATACATGAATAAGGTCCGGCCAAAACAGGCCATCATCTTCTGTAATTCGAGACTCGGAGCTGAAAAACTGCACGGCCATTTGAAAAAGAAGCTTTCCTCCACCGAAATCATTCACGGAGGACTCGACCAGTCCAGACGGACGTCACTTTTCAACCGCTTTCGTAAACTCGAAATCAAAATCATGGTCGCCACGGCCCTCGCCAGCCGCGGACTGGACTTCACCCACGCGACCCATGTTATCAACTACGACTTCCCCGGCGACACCGATGCCTATACCCACCGCACAGGCAGGACGGCAAGAATGGGCAGGAAGGGCATCGCCCTGACTCTGTTCATAAAAAAGGATTTGTTCAGCTTAAAGGCCATAATCGACACCAATCGTATTCAACCGATCTGGCAGGGTACCGAGCCCGACCTCAAACATATATCCCGTTCACGCAAGTCGAGCAGACGACCTTCCCGAAATTACCGCCCCCGCAGAAAAAAATAGGCTTGTCTGCAAAAATCGTAATCGTCGGAATTAATTTGAGTTAGTTAGTATTCATTGCTCGACTTGAAGGTTTTGTGTTATGCCACCACATCGTACTTTATAAATCCCGGCATCAGGT
>DAOVMB010000392.1 GCA_030630905.1 Sedimentisphaerales bacterium | reverse complement strand
TTTGAAGAGGAGTGAGAGGATGCGTGATTTCCTTATCGACACAAACATATGGGAGTACTGGTTTAACCCGGCAAGAGAACCGGAACACAGTCATGTTCTGAAGCGTGTTTCTGAACTTAAGAAGCTACGTGAAAGAATGAAATCTCCTTTTCGAGTGTGGATGTCATCCGTAACCTGGGGAGAACTCGAATACGGCTACCAGGCGCAGGCAAACAAGGAACATTCTCTGGAAACTCCATTCAGACAATTCATCCACAAGATTAGTCCCAAGGAATTCGTCGTTGATAAGCATGTAGCGTGCGACTACGGCAGAATACGTGCAAGGCTGTTTGAAAACTGTGGCCCAAAGGAAAAAAAGAAGAAAGGGCTTAGGCCTGAACAGCTCATTGATCCTGTCACGTCTCTTCAACTCAGAATCCAGGAAAATGACCTGTGGATTGTATCTCAGGCTATCACGAGAGATTTTATTCTCGTGACAAATGACAGGAAGTCTTTGCAGCCTCTTTTGGAAGTGGCCGGTGATGAACTTCACATTGAGAACTGGGCAGCAGAGAACATATGAGAAACTACGGGACTTTGGACCGAAAGGGGCTGATGTAAATGCAGAAGATGACAAGGGTTGGCCCTCATTACACTGGACAAAAAATAACAGAGATAATGAAATGATAGAATTGCTGCGTAAGCTTGGGGCTAAGGAATATACACCCAGATAAAACTTGGTTGGCTGTAATGGCCTATGCACCTGCGTATTATATGTGAGAGCCAAAAAAATTTGTTTTTTTCGCTTGACCTGTGCTATGGGGTTTGTTAATAGTGTTTTTTGTTCTTTGAAAATCGGATATTTCAATTGCAGGTCCCGGGGCATTTTGCTTTGGGATACTCAAACGGGAACGCGGTTAAAATCCGCGGCGGTCGCGCCGCTGTGAGCGTCTGCTCCGATAGCTGAATCGGAAATCCGAGAGGCATTTTATCCACTGCCCGGCAATCAGAATACCGAAGACAGAAATCAGACTTTAGACATCTGTCTTCCGGCATCTGACTACTGCCGGACGGGAAGGAGCCTTGAGGTAAGACGCAAGTCAGAAAACCTGCCTGTAATTGGTTATACATTTGTTGTGTTCTCGCGAACTGGAACGCATGTGTGGCTCTATGGCCTTTTGTTCGCAGGCTGTGGTTCTATTTGTGCAGGGCGATTAAAAACCGCTGTTTCCTTCGTGGGAGCAGCGGTTTTTTTATTGGCATGCCCTCGCGATAAGGGCCGGACAGAATGGAAGGAGGTAAATAGAATGACAAAGCGACACAAGCATTTTATTTGCGTTCAAGTTTCTTAAGTGGGTGGTGAAGAAAGGAAAGTTGAGAAGTTTTAAAGAGCAAATAGATTTTTTTGGACTGGAGGTAAGAACTATGACTTTGGGAAGATTTATGAAACCTGGAAATTTGGTTTGTTTAACTATTGGTTTGGCGTTGGCAAGCGTTGCTAATGCCAATATATCCACTTTTGAAGATTTGAACTTGCCCTCGGAATCGTACTGGAACGGCTCGGACGAATCGGGCGGTTTTAGCAGCGGCGGCGCGCACTTCGGCAATAATTACAACGCCGACTGGGCCTCCTGGGATGGCTTTTCCTATTCCAATCTCACCGATACGGCAACGCCGGGGATAGCGGCACAATACAACGCCATCACCGGCTCGGGCCAAGGCGGCTCGGCAAACTACGCCGTAGGTTATGTCGGCTGGATCTCACCGCCCACCGTGACGTTGGAGGAGCCGGGCTTTGTTGACGGCTTGTATGTGACGAACAACAACTACGCTTACTATTCAATGCGTAACGGCGATGCCTTCGCGAAAAAGTTCGGCGGCGAAAGCGGCAGCGACCCGGACTTCTTCATGCTCACTATCACGGGCAAAGATGCCGGCGGCACTGTGACCGGCACGGTTGATTTCTACTTAGCCGATTACCGCTTCGAGGACAACGGTGAAGATTATATCGTCGATACATGGCAGTACGTCGATTTAACTTCATTGGGTGAGGTTACAAGCCTGGAGTTCACATTGAGTTCGAGCGATGTCGGTGATTGGGGTATGAATACGCCGGCATATTTTGCAGTCGATGCTATTATTGGCCAGTCAGCTTCTGCAAGTACCGGCCCTTACACCGAAGCAGGAGTAAACGGATATATAAATCCCGACAACGATTGGCGGCATGCCGATCCGCAGGATCCCAACGCGGTGCTAAATCCGATATTTCGGGGCTGGGCCACAAAAGTCGTAAGCTATCAACCCTCGCCGGGACTGGATGTGCAATGGGCCGACCCGAACAATGCTCTGGGACCGGCAACAGGAGACAAGCTCGATATCGTCAGTTTGGGCGATTTGAGCCAGGAGCAAATCGGCCAGGGTATGGCGCCCGGTCAAATAACTCTGTATTTCGACGAACCGATTCGTCAGGGCAATGGCTATGATTTTGTTGTTTTCGAGAATGGTTTTACATCCGATGCAAGCTGGGCGACCGGCTCGGTTGCAGGGCAAATGTTTGCCGAATTAGGATACGTGGAGGTCTCGGCCAACGGTGTCGATTTTGCCCGGTTTCCCGCTGTGTCACTGACTCGGGAACCGGTCGGGTCTTATGGAACGATCGAGATAAGCAACGTGTATAATCTGGCCGGCAAGCATCCAAACGGTACCGGCACACCGTTCGATTTGCAGGAAATTGTCAACGATCCGAAAGTTGTATCAGGCCTTGTAGATGTAAACGATATAAGATATGTGCGAATAGTCGATATCCCGGGCAGCGGCGATTTTTTCGATGAGGCTATGTTGAGCATGGATTCTGGCACCTGGCCTGCTTGGGATTTCTATGGGAATGATCATCCGATTTACGATGCCTGGCCAACCTGGGGTTCGGGGGGGCTGGATTTAGAGGCGGTAGGTGTTCTCAGAGAACAAAACTATAGTGCCGATATCGATCTTAACGGCATAGTTGATGTGTCTGATTTTGAGTTGCTTCTCTCGGCGCTGGATAGCCACTTTGGCCGGCCCGAGTGGATAGCCAGGTGCGATTTAGCGGAACCCCATGACCTGGTCATCGACCTTTCTGATGTAGCCGTATTGATCGAGCAATGGAGCAGAGTGGAACAGTGGCGTTACTGAAAGATGATTTAGCCCTATGCGTGACAAAAAAACAAAGGCCTTTACCTTGATTGAGCTGCTGGTGGTGATCTCAGTTGTTGCCTTGCTAATGGCCATATTGATGCCGGCTTTGGGAGCGGCAAGGTCCCAAAGCCGGGCTTTGGCCTGCAAGTCGAATCTTCGCCAGCTTCTCATCGCAAGTATCGGCTATGCCACAGAAAACGATGGTTTTTACGTCCCGGCTGCGAGTGACATGTGGGACAACGCCGGACTGCACCGCTGGCATGGACAAAGAGATGCTCTCGACGAGCCGTTCGACCCGCTCAGGAGTCCTTTGATAGGATATCTCGCCGATGGCCGGGTAAAGGAATGTCCCTTGAAAGTGGAGTTTGTTAAGGGACGGGACTGGAATGCGAACTTTGAGCAGGGCGGTGGCGGCTACGGCTACAATATGACGTACATCGGCAGCC
>DAOVMB010000243.1 GCA_030630905.1 Sedimentisphaerales bacterium | reverse complement strand
GTCAGTTTCATTTTTGCTCCTTCTTATCATTCATCTTCCAGATTATTTTTGACCAGAGAGGCCTCTAATTTTTTGTGGTCGCCGGTCGTATCGACCAGGACATTATCCGAAAACAACACGTGTTTACTCGCCGGGCCTTCGAGGCTCAGCGCGTTGGGCCTCAAACCGGAGAACAGATTACCCGTTACGACGATGCCGGATGTGCCGTTTAGGACCATGCCGGCCGCCGCCAGGTCTTTTGCTCCCCGCTTGACCTTGTCGGCACCGATGTAGCTGTTGGAGAAATTGTTGCCGGTCACGGTGATGCGCCCGCTTTTCGGCCCGATGTTCAGGGCGTCCTTGCCCATGATGGTGAAAGCATTGGCGCTGACGGTGCAGCCGTGCGCATCTCGCAGCGCAATGCCGCCGGCCGCATCGTGCGCAATCACGTTGGCGCTAAGCGCGATGCCGTAGCAGTCGCGATCGAGAACGATGGCCGTACCGTTACACTCCTCGATCATATTGCCGGAGACGACCGAGCCGTAGGTATTCTCGATGACGACGCCGTCGCCGAGATGGTCGTCGAGGCAGTTGCCCGTCATGCACAGGTTAAAACCGTCGATGAACCTGAGGGCATCGTGGTTCTCCTCGAACTGGTTCGCCGAGACGACGACGTCGTGACAGCCAATCATGTTTAGTCCGGTTTTTTGTTATACGTTATCAGCGAGTTGCAGATTCGCGGGTCCTCGTAGCAGAAGTACAGCCGGATGCCGTCGCCGCCGTGATAGCTGACAGTGACGCCGTCGATAAAGACCTCGTTAATCCGCCGGGCATCGATGCCGTGGCCGCTCTTTTCGTTGCCGGTAATGCGGAAGTCCGCCAACCGAATCCGCCACAACTCGGCCTTTCGATTGTCACCGCCGCTGTGGTGCTGAAGGATAAGCGCGCTTTTGCCGGCGGTATTGACGTTCTTTATGTGCGTAGCGGTCCCGGCCCCTTGTATAAGAACGTCGCCCTTGCCGACCTTCAAAGGCTCACTAATCTCAAACGTCCCCGGCGGCAAACGCACGAGACCGCCCTCATCAGGCAGCGCATCTATCGCCGCCTGGATGCTCGGATACCGGCCGGCATCGATCACCGCCCGCGCCCCCGGCAGTCGCAAACCAGCGGAAACTCCCCCCTGTACCCGACCATCCGCGATACAAAAATAGCTGACTATAATCATTGTCACAACAATCACTACTGACGTCCAGTACATCCGCTTCATTTTGTCTCTCCTAAATCATCAGTGTACCAAGCTTGAATCAATAAGTTACCGTTTTTTTGATTGGGTGGCAGCCTCAAAGCCGAAGGCTTTGGGGATGGTCGGGAAAAGCCATCCCCAAGCTGCGCTTGAGGCTGCCACCCGTCGAATCATTTCCCCACACCTGGCCAGTTGCCACACAAACAAGGTTTACAGTAACCATAATTAAAATTCGGCATGTTTTTTTCATTTCATTACTCCTGATTTTGGTTTCGTTACAAAAAAAGGTGGCGGTATCACTTCTGAAAGCAATCCGCCGCCGTCAAGGATTAGTAAGTAGGGCGGGCTTTAGCCCACCGATCATCGGCGGTGGGGCAAGCCCCACCCTACATGCTATCAATTGGACTTCGCCATTGATTTTTTTGCCGCCTTAACCACGTTTTCTGCTGTGATGCCGTACTTCTCGAAACAGACTTTCGCCGGGGCGGATGCGCCGAAGGTCGAAACGCCGATGAAGACGCCTTTGTCGCCGATGTATTTGTGCCATCCTTGTTCGACGCCGGCCTCGATTCCGATCCTGGCCGTCACGGCGGGCGGAATGACAGAGTCTTTGTATTTTTGACTTTGCTTTTCAAACAACTCCCAGCAAGGCATGCTGACCACCTGTGCGGCGATATTTTCTTTTGCAAGAGCTTCGGCGGCACATAAAGCGACGGATACTTCCGAGCCGGTTGCTAAAAGCAGAACGGTGGCGAGGGCATCTTGCCCTTGTTCTCGTGGCGAGGGCATCTTGCCCTTGTTCCTTTCCACCGGCAAGATGCCGGTGGGACGCAAGGCCGGGACGGCCTCGCCACTGAGATGCTGGCGGGACGCAAGGGCTGGAAGCCCGTGCCACAGCACATAAGCACCCTTATTCACATTTGCCGCAGAACCGTATTTATCCTGGTCCAGAACGGGCAATCCCTGCCGGGTTAAAAGTAACGCTACCGGCCCATCGCGATTCTCCAGCGCGTACTTCCACGCCTGGGCGGTTTCGTTCGCGTCGGCGGGACGGAAGACCATCAGATTCGGAATCGCCCGCAGGGCGGCGAAATGCTCGACCGGTTGATGGGTCGGGCCGTCCTCGCCGATGCCGATGCTGTCGTGCGTGAAAACAAATATTGTCGGGTACATCGAGAGGGCCGCGACGCGGATTGCGCCTCGCATGTAGTCGCTGAAAACCAGGAACGTCCCGCCGTACGCGCGGGTCAGCCCGCTGACGGAAATCCCGTTCATAATCGCTCCCATGCCATGCTCACGAATCCCGTAGCGAAGGTATCTGCCATCCCGCGCATTCTTCTGGAAATCCTTCGCATCGGGCCACCGCGTATTATTCGAGGGCGTCAAGTCCGCCGAGCCGCCCAAAATCAGCGGCATCTTCGGCATCAATTCGGCCAGGACTTTGCCGGACGCCTTGCGCGTCGCAACAGAGCTTCCCGGCTCGAACGCCGGCAGAATCTCATCAAGGTCCACGGACAGCCTGCCCGCCACGGCATCCTCGAACTGCGCCGCAAGATCCGGATATTTTTTTGCGTAGTCGGCAAACAGTTTGTCCCACGCTGCTTGTACTTTTTTGCCCTCGACCTGAACCTTCTGTATATGCGTCTTAACTTCGTCAGGGACATGGAAGCTCTTTTCCGGGTCCCAGCCGAATTTTTCCTTAATCAGCCTGATTTCATCATCACCCAAAGGCGAGCCGTGCGCCCCGGCGGTATCCTGCATGTTGGGACTGCCGAATGCGATATGTGAACGGAATTTTATTATCGTCGGCCGTTGTTTTTCCGCCTTCGCATTTTCCAGAGCTTTCTCGAAAGCAGCCATATCGTTGCCGTCACCCCCGACAACCTGGACGTTCCAGCCGTAGGCTTCGAAACGCTTGGCCCTGTCTTCGGTGAATGACAAGTCCGTGCTGCCGTCGATACTGATATGATTATCGTCGTAAACTACAATAAGATTATCCAGACCAAGGTGTCCGGCAAGGGAACCGGCCTCCGAAGCGACGCCTTCCTGCAAGTCGCCGTCGCTGGCGATTACGTAGATGTTGTAGTCGATGATGGGAAATCCGTCACGGTTGAAATGACTCGCCAGATATTTCTGTGCTATCGCCATTCCGACGGCGTTGGAAATGCCCTGGCCTAATGGCCCGGTAGTCACTTCGATGCCGCGATTCGGCTCGTATTCCGGGTGTCCCGGCGTTTTGCTGCCCCACTGCCGGAAGTTTTTCAGGTCGTCAAGAGTTATGCCGTAACCGGTCAAATGCAGCATGGAATACAAAAGTGCGCTGCCGTGACCCGCCGAAAGAACGAAACGGTCACGATTATGCCATCTCGGATTGGCAGGATTATGTTTCATATACTTGGTCCAGAGCACGTACGCCGCCGAGGCCATTCCCATCGGCATCCCCGGGTGGCCCGAATTGGCCTTCTGCACGGCTTCCATGGATAAAAAACGAATCGTTTCTATACAACGCTCATCAAGTTCCGACAAACCCGGATTTTTCACAGTTACACCCATCACGAAATTCCCATTATCAAAGTTCACATTAAATTTAAGCCACAAAACGCCGACGGTAAAGTAACGGCTATCCCTTCTTTTAGCAAGCCTTTTGTTGTTAGGGCGCTCGATGGGCGGCGTTTAGTGCCGTTCGCATAGGTTTGACTTTCTCAGGAAAAAACGGGAAAATCAGTAATTTCTTGAACTTATCAACTTACTGCGCATCTGTATAGGTCGAGAATAGCGCATGAACAAAGCTGCCAAATTAATAGAACAGTTATTGCTGCTTCGCTGTCAAATTGGCGATAAGGATGCTTTTGCGGCACTTATCGAGCGCTACGAGAGACCTCTGCGTTATTTCATAAATCGGTTGTTGGACAACAGCGAACTGACGGAAGATATTTTTCAGGACACCTGGCTGACAGTTATCAGGCGAATACACGGCCTCAGGGAAATCGACGCCTTCCCTGCATGGTTGTACCGTATAGCGCGCAATAAGGTTTACCAGCAGCTCAGGAAAAAAAGGAACGTATCGGGACTTGATGAAAACATCGCAGTTGAAGATAACGCCGAAGATGATGTATTCTCTCCCGAAGATGCGGCAAAAGTTCATAGAGGCTTGAAAGAATTGCCGCTCGAATATCGGGAGGTCCTGATGCTGAGGTTCCTGGAGCAAATGTCGTATCAGCAAATTTCACAGGTGCTGAATTGCAAGCTGGGCACGGTTCGATCACGACTTTATTATGCAAAAATTGCACTTAAAAAAGAATTGGAGAAATAAAAATGGATAAAGCGAAAGATATAAAAGAAGAGCTTCTCAAACAAATGGACGGAGATTCTGTCGGAACGACCGATGTAAGCGAGACTTCGGCACGGAAAATCATCGAGAAACACAAGACTCGGCTTAGACGGCTGAAGTGGATTGCAGTGATAGGCTGGCTGATTACATTTTTATATGCCGTGGGTATGCATAATTTAAAGGTTTATCTGTTGAAATACAACCTGGGTATGCATAATTTGAAGGATTATCTATTGAAATACAACCAAGATGTTCTTACCAGAGAAGAATTCTGGCTGATTCGCTTCTCGGATATGTGTTTGATAGTGGTGATTCTAATCTCTATTCTTCTTACATACCTGGTCTATGCCAAGTCGAAGACGTTGACCATGCTGCAGATTTGCGCCCGGCTGGCCGGAATCGAAAAACAGCTCAAGAAAATGTCTCAGGACAAATCT
>DAOVMB010000388.1 GCA_030630905.1 Sedimentisphaerales bacterium | reverse complement strand
CCACACCGCCCTTATCCGTCTCGGCGTAACGGGCCGCGATATTTATCGTATGGCTCGAAATTTTCGTTCGTTGCGGAAAATCCATAAGCAAATAGTAGGGTGGGCACTGCCCACCGATTTCGATAATGGTGTGCATTGCACACCCTACGCGAAGCGAAGGATCTCAATCGTTAGCAAGTTGTTAATCCGTTCCAATCCCAGATGCTTCGCCTTCGGCTCAGCATGACACTTAAGTGTCATTTTACACTTTGATTTTTGACCTTTAATTTTCCTTATACCAGTATTTCTCTATTTCTTCGAGTGTCTTGCCCTTTGTCTCCGGCACAAATCGCCAGACAAAGACCAGCAGGGCAACACAAAAAACGCCGTAAATCCAAAACGGAAAGCCGCGATGAAACTTCTCGACCAGCCATGGATTCTCATCCATCATCGTGAAAGTCTGCGTCACGATGTAGTTCGACAGCCACAGAAACACGGTGGCGACTCCCATTGCACGCCCGCGAATCCGCGTCGGAAATATCTCCGAAAGAATCACCCACGTCACCGGCCCCACCGAAAGGGCAAAGCACGCGATATACCCGAGAATAAAAACCAACAGCCACATGCCCGTCGTATGCCGCAGGTAGCCGGCAAAGCCCATTGCCGCCAGGCAGATTCCCATCCCCGCCGAGCCGATCAGCATCAGAGGCTTTCGCCCGAGACGATCGACCGCCCAGATGGCAATTACCGTAAAAGTCAGATTCACCGCTCCGACGATGACCTCCTTGAGCAGGGCGGCGTCCGTGCCCGAACCCATCTTCTTGAAAATCTCGGCGCCGAAATATAGAAAGACATTGATGCCCGTCACCTGCTGAAGAACGGCCAGCACAATCCCGATAACGAGCACGATTCGCATCCCAGGCTTGAGTAACTGGGCCAGTGAGCCGCTCTCGTGGGCAATAGAATCCTCGATGGACTCCAGTTCCCGCTGAGCGTGTGCCGAGCCGCCCACTCGTGTAAGCACCGCCAAAGCCTTTTCGTGCCTGCCGTACTTCGTCAGCCAGCGCGGACTTTCGGGCACAAAGAAAAGCAGCACTAACAGCAGAAGGGCCGGCAACATCTCCGAGCCGAACATCCATCGCCAGCCGTACGCAATATTCCAGGCATCCGTGCCCTGAAGAGCAATAAAATAATTAACAAGATACACAACGAGAAAGCCCGTCACGATTGCGAATTGATTCACCGAGACCATTCGCCCCCGGATGCGGGCGGGCGATATCTCCGCGATATACATCGGCGAGGTGATAGACGCGGCCCCCACTCCCACGCCGCCGATGATTCTGAAAATCACGAACATGGTGATATTCTTCGGCAGTGCCGTTCCGACCGCCGAAACGAAGAAAAAAATCGCCGCCACGATGAGCGTCCTCTTTCTGCCCAGCCAGTCGCTCAGCAGCCCGGCGATTGAAACCCCGATCGTGCAGCCGATTAACGCACTGGCCGCCACCCAGCCTTTCTGAAAGCCCGGATCGAGGTTGAAGTGGGCCTCCAGGAAACCGATTGCCCCTGCGATCACGCCCGTATCATAGCCAAATAATAGCCCGCCCAGGGCCGCCACAACACACACACGCGCCACGTACAAACCGCTTGTCTTTTCGTCATTCGGCATTGTCGCTCCATTTATCACTGAGGTTCATCGGACTGCTGCGGACAATTCTCCAAAGCATATTTCAGCGCCCAATCGATGAACATCGCATGATTATTGTTCTTATAGTCGCCGTCGGGCTTTTTGCACCTGGCCTGCGCCTCGCGTATCTGCTCGACGATTGGAAACGCCGCAGCGCCGATGCGCTGAATTTCTCTGGCCGCATACAGAACGGTTTCTTCCCGTTCTTCTGTCAGTCCATCGGCCAGGACAGGCAGCGCCGCCTCGCATAAACCCATCCGGCATAAAACTCCCGCGGCCGCAAATCGAACGTTCGGGCTGGCATCTTCCAACACACCCTCGAGCGCCTCGGTCGCCCGGCTGGCCTGCGTGCCTAATGCATCCAGCGCTATCACGGCCCAATAACGCACGACACCATCCGAATCGCTGAGCAACCTGATGAGCTTTGGAATGTTCTGAGGCCCTTTGCCCACCAGGTCGGCGGCGGCAAGAATACGCCGTTGAGGAAATTTGCGAGCGTTTCGAGTTATCGTGTACGGCGTCGAAGCTTCAGCGCGGATGTGCATTTCCGCCTCGGGCAACAAACCCGTGTCACGCGTTTGAAGCATCCAACTGTGAAGTATCCTACGAAGCCTCTCAAGAATCGCCTTTTTTTCGGGATGACCGACGAGATTGTCTATTTCATGCGGATCGGCCACTGTATCATATAGCTCCTCGACCGGCTTGGTCGCTGCCCAGAGCAGCTTCTGCGCTGACGAAAGCTCTTCTTCAGCAACGGCTCGCCGCAACTCCTTCATAATCTCCGCCCTGTCCGGATATTCGCTCGGCTGGATGTAAGGCAGATGCGGTAAATAATTGCGGATGTATTTGTAACGCTCATCGCGTACGCTGCGAGAGAATTCGTACGCCTCATCCACCCGGCTGGACGCTCCGAAAACATATTTCCGCGGCGGCTGTGCCTGGGAACCAAGTAACGCCCTGCCCTCCATATATTTCGGTACCGATAGCCCTACCAGACTCAGTACGGTGGGTGCAAAATCGACGAAGCTGACCAGACCGTCGATCGTCTCTCCCGGCAGGCCCTGCGAAAGATGTCGATACCGCTCGGGGAAGCGAACGATGAGCGGGACGTGCAGGCCCGAATCGTAAAGTGTTCTTTTGAACCGAGGGATTCCCAGACCGTGGTCCGCGAAAAAGAAGACAATTGTATTGTCGGCCAGGCCGTCGGCTTCGAGCTGGCCGAGCAGCTCGCCAACCTGTTTGTCCATAAAGGTTATCAAGTCATAATAGCGGGCCCAGATTTTCCGCACAAACTCCGTATCGGGATAGTACGGCGGCAGCGAGATTTTAGCCGGATCGTGACGTTCTTCGGATTCGAGTTTCGAGCTGTACTTTGCATAAAATTCCTCATCGGAACCGTTGATCTGTCCCTGATGTGTGGAAACGAAGTTAAACACGCCGAAGAACGGCTGGCCGGGCCGGCGTTTGCGCCAGTGGGCCTCGTGACTCGATTCGTCCCAGACGTCAACATCAATAAAATTGTAGTCCTTCTTATAATTGTTCGAGCAGTAGTATCCCGCCGCTCGGAGGTATTCGGGGAAGCACTTGATCTTTTCAGGCAGTTTGACTTCGGAGCGAAGGTGCTGGGTCCCAAGAGAAGTCGCATACACTCCCGTGACCAGGCACGAGCGGGACGGTGCGCAGACCGGAGCGGTGGCGAATGCTTTTGTGTAGCGCACGCCCTCGCCGGCCAGCTTGTCGATATTCGGCGTGATGGCAAGTTCATCGCCGTAGCAGCCCAGGCGGGGGCTGACGTCTTCGCAGGTAATCCATAGTATATTGGGTTTGTCCCCGGAAGCTTTGATCTGAACGATTCGCGAACCGGTGCGACATCCTGTCAGGGTGAGTGCCGATGCGTACAGGCCGGTCTTTTTCAGGAAGTCACGACGTGATTGAGAGGAATTATTCATGGTGATATTCTCCTTTT
>DAOVMB010000040.1 GCA_030630905.1 Sedimentisphaerales bacterium | reverse complement strand
GGGCCTTCTTCGAGTCGAAAGACAAAGTGCGGCTCCAGCCAAGAAACGATAAATATGCTCCCGCAATAGTCGAAGGCAAGCGCATCAACGGCATCTACCGTGCCATAATTAAGCACGAAATACTGTAGATACGCAAAACTCGGTTAGCTATGACATTCAACTGATATCGGAGCCGGCGACGAAAACTTTCGAATCGCTGGCTTTATTTTCGAACAATATCTGGTTTATTCTACAACAAACCAGGTAATACTCCTCGGGGCTATATCGACCGGGATATCGACATTATATTCCCGGTCAAGTTCATACTTGCTGCTCTTGCCCTGCTGTTCGCGGATGCCGGCCGTCTTGGTAAGTCCAGTATAATATAGCGGAAGTTTCAGTTTTCTTTTGACTGTGCGGTCCAGGGGATTATAGACCATTGCCAGGCCCTTGTGCTTCAGTTGCGGATTGACGTGTAAAATACAGTCAAGGTCCCGCCCATCCGGCCGGCGCACGTGAATGATGTCCGAATCCAGTATGTCCCGGTACTCTTTGTAAAAGTCCACCCATTTTTTTACGAGCGCTTTAGTCTGCTCGGTGTCGTACAAACGCGGGCCGCGATAGCACGCCTGGACGCCGGAACCGAAGTTCTGCGCAAGGTGCGCACCATAAGCATCGAGATGCTCGGACAGCGGTTCGAGCGTGGCGGCGGCTCCGCCCCCGTGGTACTGGACAAGCGGCACGAACATCCAGCCCATGCTCGGGATTTTCTTCCAGGTGCCGTCGAATATGTTTTGCCGGCCGAGAATAATCTGCCTGTCGCGGGGCAGCGACCAGTTAACCTCCCGGTAGCCCATCGCACTTTTGTTCGAGCCGCTGAGAAAATACCAGTCCGGGACATTCAGATATACCCCCCTGCCTCGGCACCACTTGTAGAAATTGGTTATTTTTTTCCACTGTTTCCATTGCGAATCGTTGAGGCCGTGATGGCCCGGATGTCTGGTCGAGGCGCAAACGTCGCCGGGATAGGAGCCGTCATGTTCGAGCAGATCCAGGCCGGTTTGTTCGATGAAAGTTGTTATTTTCTCGAAATACTCGATTCCCCATTTGCTGCAAAGGCACGGCGAGTTACCGAAAATCGCCCCGCCGGGTTTACCCGTTTGAGGATTGATAGCATCGTGTTCGTCGCTGATTCTGCGGCTGGCCAGAAGTGAATAGCCGCCAAGCTCGATATTTTTGCTGTGTGCGTAATCGACCAATTCTTTCATTTGAGCCATATAATCCGGCTCGATGTTTTCCATATTAAAACCGCTGCCGAACGTCATTATGACCATCTCGAACCCGACCTCGGCGCACTGGTCGATTGCCAGGCGGACCGATTTCGGATCCGCGTTACGGACGTGCATGATGATTGGATTTTCCGTGCTCCATGGCGCGATGGTGCGGTACATTCGCCGCAGCGACAGGCCCTTGCGTTCTCGTTCGGTGCTGTCGTAGATCAACTCAAACGTCCGAAAAGATTCAAATGTTTCGCCCTGCTCAATCATCAAATCGGGGCCAATTGGCGGCCGGACTTCCAGCATTGCCGGCGTCTTTCGCTGATAGTTGACCTGGGTGCTGTACTGCGGATCGACAACCCAGTACGCCGTTTTGTTGGCATTTTTCGAATCATCTCCATGAAACTCGTAGTCGCTCTCGATGTGAATATTCGGATACTCCCACTGAGCAGGTTCTCCTACCAGGGACTCATACTCCACTGCTGCCAGAATCTCGCTAATAAAGGTATTGAGCCTGACCGGCTTGTCGCCGCCGTTGTGGATTGTCATCCATTTAGCCAACAACGGAATGCCCTGGTACATTTCATAGTGAATGGACAGAGTCATTCCTTTGAGCTTTTCGCCCGGCGGTACGAAATGCAGCGTCAACGACTTACCAACCGGCGGCCAGGCTGACTGGGCCGAATAACGCTTACGCTCCCAACCAAAACGTTCCTTAATATCGCCAAGTTCAAAATCGCTGATCTGAAAGGCATCGAGCTTACTACTCAAGGAATCAATCGACCCGGCCTGCAAATATGCATATTCGAGTTGCCCCTGCAAACCTCCGACTTCATACTTATTTCCATCAAGCTCGACTATCGCCTCGGATTTAATGCCCCGGATGATGGATTCTCCGGTCATCAGGTTATCATAGGCGACAGTAGCAGCATTTGGCCGGATGCGAAAAGTTCGGCTGATAAGACCGTTGCTCAGAACAATTTCCTTGCCCTCGAAACGTTTTTCGATCTTGACCGGCTCTTTGATTTGTCTCACGAGCCAGTCTGAACCGATTGCCTCACCCGAGGCCATAAGTACAACGAATAAAGCCGTTATCATTACTAATATTGGTTGTTTTGTCATAATCATAATTCTGCCATTTCTTTCATTTCTCAAGATTTCGTTCCTCAAAACCGTTCTAACTGATAATTTTTTGACCGGCTACGGCCAAAACCAGGGCGAAAACTTCCGATGCACCGGCTTGTTTCAGTGTTTTTGCGCACTCATTCAACGTCGCACCGGTTGTTTTGATGTCATCAACAAGACATATTTTTCGGCCGTCAAATTTGTGACGATAACGTACGGCAAAAGCGCCGGCAACATTTCTTGCTCGCGCAGCAGGACTTACCATTACCGGCTGCGCCCTGGTTCGGCGGATACGGATAAGGTCTGTGCTGATTTTAGCTGTGTCGTGTTTTAGCTTCCTGGCTAATACGTGAGATTGATTGTAGCCGCGTACCAAACGCCTGGTCCAATGCAACGGTACAGGTACAAAAAGTTCCACGTCACTACTGAAACCGCCCCCCTGCAATGCGGAATTGCCCAAAAAGCCCAGGACCGAATCAAGTTCCGTCCGGCCGTTCTTAAAAGATAATATCATTTTCCGCAAAGTGTGCTCATAAATCCCTGCCCGAGCGATGCGGTCAAAACGTACTTCTTTACCCTGACAGTCGGGACACGTCCCCGCCAACAAAGCAAATCTGCTGGCATCCCGGCCGCAACGTCGGCAATAATCGGCACCCGTGCTGGTCAGAAGCCGGTCCCAGCAATTCCTGCAGAGGTTATTATCAGTCTCACTAATGCTTACGCGACAATTTATACAGACTGCCGGCCAGAGAAGCTGATTAAAGCTTTGCAAAGTGAATGTGCCGGTTTGTTTTGCAATAATAACAGCGCCTTCTGTTTTTTCTTTATCCACAGGGGAATTATATATACAGAAGTGAAATTTGCCACAAGGAAAGCTGTAAATATCGTTAGTTGGCACAACGGACATCGCCGCATTATAAGGAAATGCTTTTTTCTATTTAGTCATCCTTATATAATGAGTTCTGTTAAAGATAGTGAAATAAAGAATAATATTTTCATAAATACCTTATTAATAATGATTTGCGTTCAGATATTCGTTGATTCATGATGTATTTTTATAAATCTTGGATTGACTAATGTTCTGCTGGTCGTTACAATAAACCTTTCATGGCAAAATCAGTGAAAACAACCGGAAAGAAACGGACGAGAAAATCCTCCTCCAAGGTTGCCAAAGTTAAGAGTAAAAAGGCTTTTAGAAGCTACCAAAAAGCTATTGGCTATCTGTTTGAGAGGACTGACTACGAAAAGCAGCAACGTCTGCGCTATAATGTTACTACATTCAACCTTAAGCGTATGCAAAAGCTGCTGTCGTTATTAGGAGATCCCCACAAAAAAATCCATACAGTTCATATAGGCGGCACAAAAGGAAAAGGCTCTACAGCCACGATGCTGGCCAAGATGCTCGAAGCAAACGGCTATAACGTCGGACTTTATACATCGCCTCACGTGGTACACCTGCACGAGCGGATTACTGTCAATTCGGAAATGATCAGCGAAAAGCAAATGCGTGACTTGCTGAACCGTATTTATGCCCCGGTTGAGAAGTTGTCAAAGACCGATCCGCCCACTTTCTTCGAGATCATGACAGCCCTGGCTTTTATGCATTTTGTCGATATACCCGTTGATATTGCCATCATTGAAACCGGCTTGGGCGGCAGGCTTGACAGCACTAATGTAATTCGGCCCAAAGTCGTCGGCATAACCAGTTTGAGTATCGATCACCCGCAACTGCTTGGAGATACTATTGACAGCATTGCCGAGGAGAAAGCGGGGATTTTTAAGCGTGGCGTGCCTGCTATTACCGTCCAGCAGGATCCGGTAGCGATGCAGGTTCTGAAATCACGAGCTATTGCTGCCGAAGCGCCTTTGAGCATAACCGGTGGCGATATTGATTTTTCGCTTCGATTTGAGACATCTCGGGAGCACGGCCCGCATACAAGAATCTGCCTGACGACACCGACGAGTAAATTCGAGCACCTGCGGGTACCCCTGCACGGCAAACATCAGGCAATAAACTGCGGTTTGGCGTTGGCCATGCTGGACAAGCTCAAATCGATCGGTTACGAGATAGATAATGAAAAAGCGGCTGAGGGCCTTCACAGCGTCTCATTGGCGGGCCGAATGGAGATAATCTGGGACGACCCGAGAATTATGATCGACGCCGCCCACAACGCCGCAAGCATTAAGGCTCTGATACACGCCATCGGGCAAAATATTCCGTATGATTCCATGGTCGTCATCTTCGGCTGTAACAATGACAAAGATATTAGAGGAATGCTGGAAAAACTGCAATATGGGGCCGACAAGGTGATTTTTACCCGCAGCAACTCGGCCAAAGCAGCCTCTCCGGAGGATTTGGCTGAGATGTACACGGAGATCTGCGGCAAGATGTGCCAGACCGCCGCCAGCCTGGGCCAGGCGCTGCAACTTGCCAAAAGCGCCGTCAGCAAAGAAGACCTGATCTGCATTACAGGCAGCTTCTACCTCATCGGCCAGGCCAAAATGCGCCTCCAGCCAAGCTAATCAATTCCTACATGCAATAATTACCTTCTGAAAAAGCCGGCGCATTCTCATAGAATCCGCTTGCATATTCACTATTCGCACACTTCGATTTTCGGTTTGCAAAAGCGCAGAATCTGGAGTATAAGTTCGTTTTCTGATACTTACATTCTTGGAATAAGGAGTCGACGATGGCGGAAGTGAAAAAATACATCGCTGTTGATCTTGGTGCCGAGAGCGGCAGAGTAATGCTCGGTTCGGTGTGGCACGGGCTTCCAGCCCGTGAAAACACGGCCAAGATGGCCGTGCCACGACTTGTCCTCGAAGAAATTCATCGCTTCGGCAACGGACCCATCGAAGAGAATAGCTCGCTGCGATGGGATTTTAAGAAGCTGTTTTACGAGATTAAAACAGGTATAGGAAAAGCGGTAAAGGCGGCAGGCGCCCAGGTCTGGGGCATCGGCATAGATAGCTGGGGCGTCGATTTCGGTCTGCTCGACGCCGATGGTGAACTAATTGAAAATCCTTATCACTATCGCGACAGCCAAACCAATGGAATGACAGAAAAAGCATTCAAACTAATGAGTAAACGCGAAATTTATGAAAGCACCGGTTTGCAGTTTTTGCAGTTTAACAGTCTCTATCAACTGCTTGCGATGCGCCTTAAAAATTCGATTGCAATGGCCAAGGCCACGAACCTGGTTTTCATCGCGGATTTATTTAGCTACTTTCTGTGCGGCAAGATTTTCGCCGAATACAGCCTGGCGAGCACCTCGCAATTTATGGATATGAGAACCGGTAAATGGTCGAAAGAAGTTCTGGATGGTCTTTCCCTGCCAGCTGAAATCATGCCGAAAATCATCAGTCCGGGGACCGTTGTGAGCCAGTTGACCGCCAAAATTGGAACGGAACTTCGCTGCGGACCCATTCCCGTAATCGCAATTGGCTCGCACGACACGGCTTCAGCCGTCGCCGCTGTGCCCGCTGCCGGGGATGCCAACTGGGCATATCTCTCATCAGGAACATGGTCGCTAATGGGTCTCGAAGTACCGCAGGCTATAATCAACGATAAGACTTTCAAGTATGAGTTCACAAACGAAGGGGGAGTCGAGAACACGATTCGGCTTTTGGAGAATATCATGGGGCTCTGGCTCACACAGGAATGCAAGAGGCAATGGCAGCGTGAAGGAACCGACCTTTCCTATGCCGAACTGGCGGCCATGGCCGAAAAAGCCAAACCTTTTGCCCGCCATATTGATGTCGATTACAGCGGATTCCTCGCCCCGGGCGATATGCCGAAAAGAATTAATGACTACCTAAAAGAGACACGCCAAAAACCGATCAATGACAAGGGGCAAATGATAAGGACAATCCTGGAAAATCTTGCCCTGAAGTACCGCTCCATAATGGAGGCCGTCGAAGATGTCGCCGGACATAAGATCGAAGTTTTGCATATTGTCGGCGGCGGCATTCAGAACGAGCTGCTCTGTCAGTTTACGGCCAACGCCCTCGGCAAGAAAGTCATCACCGGCCCCATCGAGGCCACTGCCAGCGGCAATATCCTGATGCAGGCCATAGCGACCGGCCAGATAAAGACGCTTGCCGAGGCCCGCAAAATCGTACGCAATTCATTCGAGCTGAAAGAATATGAGCCGCATGATATTTCGCTCTGGCAGGAGCAGTATAAGAAAAGCAAAAAGCGAAAAAGGATATAAGCTTTGATTGAAAAACTCGAACACGAACTGGATAGTTTCGATCCGGACCAGAGAAAAAACGCTCTTTTGTCCCTATGTGAAAAAGTCGAAGCCGGGCAAATCAATTTACCCGAAGCCGGCACGGCTGTTAATTTGCACTGTCACACTTTTTTCTCCTACAATACTTACGGCTATTCACCAAGCAAATTTGCCTGGCTGGCGCGCAAGGCTGGATTAGCCGTTGCGGGCGTCGTCGATTTCGACGTTCTGGATGCCTGTCAGCTTCTGGGCTTGAAAGGCTGCGCAGGGCTTGAGACGCGGGTATTTGTTCCGGAATTTGAAGACAGGGTAATCAATTCCCCCGGCGAGCCGGGTATTTCATACCACATGGGCGTGGGATTTCCCTCTGCCAATGTGCCGAAGGAGCAGAAAAACTTCCTCGCCGGACTTCGAGAAACCGCCCAGCGGAGAAACAGAGACCTGATGGGAAGGGTGAACAAGCATCTTCGTCCGGTCGAGCTTGGCTATGAACGGGATGTGCTTACTTTGACGCCATCGGGCAATGCAACCGAGCGTCATATATGCTCGGCCTATGCCCGCAAGGCTCTGGAAATCTATGACCGGCCTGAAAAGCTTGCCGATTTCTGGTCTGAGAAATTAGGTTTGGAGATCACAACCTCGCAGCTTCCCGAGAGCAGAGATTTACTCAATGCGATTCGTGCCAAAACGATGAAACGCGGCGGGGTTGGGTATGTACAGCCCGGCAAAGGCTCGTTTCCCCGGATGGCCGATACAAACAGCTTCATCCTCGCAGCCGGCGGTATCCCCGTTCACACATGGCTGGATGGAACAAGCGACGGCGAGAAAGCAATCGAGGAATTGCTTGAGGTGGCGATGAGCACCGGAGCCGCGGCAATCAACGTTATTCCGGACCGCAATTACACGCCGGGGGCAAGCAGCGTAAAATTGGAGAACCTCTACCACGTGGTGGAATTGGCCGAGAAGCTGCATCTGCCCATTGTGGAGGGGACGGAGATGAACAGCCCCGGGCAGAAATTTGTCGACGACTTCGCGAGTAAAGAGCTTGAACCTCTGGCGCCCGTGTTCCTAAAAGGTGCGCATATCGTGTACGCCCATTCGGTGCTTCAAAGGAAATGCGGCTTGGGATATACCAGCCGGTGGGCCAAGAGAAGTTTCGAAAACGTCGCCGGCAAGAATACGTTTTTCGAGGAACTCGGAAGCTCGCTGCAGCCGGAGCATGAAGACAACCTTGGCGGCTTGAGCGAAAATGTAACTACCAAAGAAATATTAGCTAAGATTAAAAATTGATTGTGCCTGTCATTGCGAGGCCTGCAGAGCAGGGTATGTGTTTAGACAGGGAAGAGCCATCCCCATCCCGATAAACGACAATCGGGATGAGGCTGCCACCCAATAGAATTAATGGAAAACGGGTGGCAGCCTCAAAGCCGCAGGCTTTGGGGATGGTCGATAATGCTATACTATATCTAAACACGTACAAAGCAGACCGTGGCAATCTCATTCGTTGCGATCTTAGATTGCTTCGTTGCACTCGCAATGACAATGGAAAAGTACTATTATGAAAGATTTACCCCAAACACAGTATGCAGTACAGTTAGTTGGCCCGGATGAGCTTATTCTAAACAAATCCAAGGGGGTCCCAAGGCCGGGCAGGCATCAGATTCTTTGCCGGGTCGAGGCGGTTGGGCTTTGCTTTTCCGATCTGAAGCTGCTAAAGCAATTTTCATCACATGTCCGCAAAAGCGAGGTGGTCTCCGGCGTTGACCTGGACATTCTCAAAGAGATACCCAGCTACGTTCCGTGCGAAGCTGCAACCGTTCCCGGCCACGAGGCCGTAGTTAGAATCGAAGCGGTCGGTCCCGGAGAGGAAGATTTCGAGCCTGGCCAGCGTTTTCTCGTGCAAACAGATTATCGCTGGGTGCGCACGGCAACTTCCAACGGCGCGCTCGGATACAACTTCGAAGGAGCACTTGCCGAATACGTGCTGATGGATAAAAGGGTAATCACTTCTCCAGAAGGCGATTCCATGCTTCTGCCCGTCAGCGAAGAACTATCCGGCTCGGCGGTGGCGCTCGTGGAACCGTGGGCATGCGTCGAGGACGCCTACGCATCAACGGAGCGAACGAGTTTGAAAGCCAACGGGCACATGCTCGTCGTCGCTGATGTGGAAGTGCCCGAAAACGTTCTTGGAGATTTGTTCAGCCGCTACGGTAAGCCGGCTCAAATCACCTGGGTCTCAAAGTATCCCCCACCGACGGAATTATCCATCCCGATTAAGAAAGCTGTAAATTTAGCGGAACTGGCCGACGCCGGCCATGATGATGTGATTTATTTCGGCTCCATGCCGGAGGTCGTTGAAACATTATTTGCAAAAGTCGCCCTAAAAGGTCTTCTGAATATTGTCCTCTGCGGCGGCAAATTCGGCAGAGACGTTGTCACTATGGTCGGCAGAGTTCACTACGGCGGCATCCGCATAATCGGCACTACCGGTTCAAACCCGGCCGAGTCGATGGAAATCATCCCCGAGACCGACGAAATTCGCCCCGGCGACAAAATCAACGTCATCGGCGCAGGCGGCCCGATGGGAATGATGCACGTTATCCGCAATATCTGTCAGGGCGTCGAGAGCATCAGCGTTTTCGGCAGTGACGTGGACGACGGAAGATTGGCCGCGTTGACAAAAATCGCCGCCCCTCTGGCCGAGAAGAACGGTGTGGAGTATAAGCCGTATAATCCAACCAGGGAAGAAACGCCCGGAGCGTTCGATTACACGGCTTTGATGGCGCCAATCCCCGCTTTGGTCGCCGCCGCGGTGCACGGTTCCGCCGAGCGGGGTCTGATAAACATCTTCGCCGGCATACCGGCAACGGTCACCGGAGAAATCGATCTGGACGCTTACATCGAAAAGCAATTATACTTCATCGGGACAAGCGGCTCTACTTTGGATGACATGAAGCTCATGCTTTCCAAAGTCGAATCCGGTCGGCTCAATACCAACCTCAGCGTTGCCGCGATCAGCGGGCTTGAAGGCGCAACCGATGGAATCCGAGCGGTCGAGAACCGCTCGATTGCCGGCAAGATTATCGTTTATCCGGCCTGCCGCAATATGGGATTGGTCCAGCTTGAAGAGATGGATGAGAAGATGCCGGAGGTTGCCAAGCTCCTATGTGATGGGCTGTGGACGAGGAACGCCGAGCAGAAACTCCTGGAAATGTACGAAGATTCATAGGAAGATTTCGACATGAACGATTTGAAAACAATAGAACGAGCGTATGAGGCAGCACGGCAGCGTTACGCCGAGCTTGGTGTCGACAGCGATGAAGCAATGGAACGGCTGAGCAAAATAGCCATCTCGCTGCACTGCTGGCAAGGTGACGATGTCGGGGGATTCGAGAGCAGCGAAGGGCTCAGCGGGGGCGGCATAATGGCCACCGGCGCATATCCCGGCAAGGCGCGGACGCCCGACGAATTGCGGGCCGACATTGACAAAGCACTGAGCCTGATACCGGGCAAGCATCGGCTGAACCTGCACGCAATGTACGCAGAAACCGCCGGCAAGGTCGACCGCAACAAGCTGGAGCCGAAGCATTTCACAACGTGGATTGATTGGGCCAAAGCAAATGGTATTGGAATGGATTTCAACGGGACATTTTTCTCGCATCCGAAGGCCGACAGCGGTTTCACGCTTTCCAGTGCCGATGAAGATATACGCAAGTTCTGGATCGAACATGGGATAGTATGCCGAATGATTGGTGCTGCGATGGGAAAGGCGTTGGGCACGCCCTGAGTCACGAACCTGTGGATACCTGACGGCTACAAAGACATTCCCGCCGACCGCAAAGGACCGCGCGAACGGCTGAAAAAATCGCTCGATGAAATCTTCGCCGAATCGATAGACCGCGGCCAGCTCCTGGATGCAGTTGAATGCAAGCTGTTCGGTATCGGCTCGGAAAGTTATGTTGTCGGCTCGCATGAGTTTTATTTGGCTTATGCTATCGAAAACAAAACGTTGCTCTGCCTGGATACGGGACACTTCCACCCAACGGAGGTCGTCTCCGACAAGATATCATCGGTCATGACTTTTCTCGATGAAATTCTGCTCCACGTCAGCAGAGGCGTGCGGTGGGACAGCGACCACGTGGTGATTCTCTCGGACGAGCTGCGCGCCATCGCGCAGGAGATAGTCCGTGGCGATTATCTCGAACGGGTACACATCGGCCTGGACTTTTTCGACGCCAGCATTAACCGCATCGCGGCATGGGTGATAGGGACACGGTGCATGATAAAGGCCCTCTTGATCGCCCTGCTGGAGCCATCGGAAAAGATACGCCGGATGGAACTTGAAAACGATTACACCGGACGCCTGGCGATACAGGAAGAGTGCAAGACACTACCCTTCGGAGCGGTATGGGATTACTATTGCACGAAAATGGAAACCCCGGCGGGCGAATCATGGCTGGATGAGACCAGAGACTACGAAAAGGATGTTCTCAGCAAGCGCGGGTAGAACGGATACTTATCACTGTTAAAAAGTAAGGGAGACGGCATGGATACGCAGCAGCAATCGCAGCAAACGCAAGCAGGAAGTGAGTTCGAGCGCGAGCCGGTGCCGAAAAGT